>JAAFJC010000033.1 GCA_013297925.1 Comamonadaceae bacterium | reverse complement strand
CTTCTCCTTCTCCTTCTCCTTCTCCTTCTCCTTCTCCTTCTCCTTCTCCTTCTCCTTCTCCTTCTCCAGCCCCGGCTCCAGCATCTTCTGCAAAAATTCAACTGCCGATTGAGGTTTTTGGTGCTCAAGGTACGACGACTGCCATCACCATCAAACTTGACCGCGCAGCCGACGCCTCAGCAGCTACAGACCTTTGGCTGCAAACTCACAATGTGCGCTATGCAGACAAGGCAAGCGTCAAAATTAACAATGGTGCTTGGGTCAATTTAAACAACTCAACGGTCAAAATGACGGGCACTTCAGCGCCCAATCGCTTGAACAAAACAGTCGCTGCAGGCGATGCCTATCAAGGCCCCGTCACGGATGGGTATGGCGGTATTGGCGGTGTGCTCGCCGTCTTGAAAATGAGACTTCCCATTGCTGCGAACGCTCTGCAGCAGGGAGACAACACGATCACCTTTAGATTCAACACCAGCAATGGCCTGTCCATGGGTTACCGGGTGATTAATATGAACCTGCTGAATTCAGCAGGCCAAAAGATACTGCCAGACTCAGCTTTCGAGGAGGCTGTGCCCGCGAGCTGGGGGCCGCCCAAATCAGCACAAGCCGATATTGATGCGGGCAAAAACCTTTGGATGACGGCTCAGCTCAAAACCAATTACTTGCCCGGCGCAACCAATATCATTGCCAAATGCACCGATTGCCACACCGCCACAGGGCGAGATTTGAAATACTTTGGCTACTCCAATAAATCCATCGTCGAGCGCTCAAAGTTTCACGGCTTGACTGAGCTTGAAGGCGAGCAAATCGCCAGCTATATTCGCACCCTGCCTGTCAAAGCAGTCGGGCGGCCTTGGAATCCGCCCTATCAGCCTGGCCCTGGCCTGACGAGCAAGCCCAACGATGAATGGGCCGCTGGAGCAGGCATCAACAATGTGTTGGATAACGACTGGGACACGATCAAAGCCATCTTCCCCAATGGTGTCAAGCGCGATGCGCTGATGGTTGGGGACAGCAACAAATTCAAGCGCTTCGCCCAGCACGACACACCGCTGGCTTTCCAACTCCCAGACTGGAACCATTGGTTGCCGGAGATCCATCCTTACGATGCATTTGGCAAGGCAAACGTCGATGCGACAGAGAACTTCAAGATGTACAAAGAGCTGCGCCAGTCCTTGCAAGGCAAGAGCGAATCGCAAATCAAAACATGGTTTAACGAATCGTTTCCGCGCCAGACCAATGCCGCACCCAAAGGCTACTTTGCATTTACCAACTTTGGTGGTAACCACTTCCCATCAGAAATCACCAGCAAAGGCTGGGTTGGCACATTAGACAAAGACATGCGGGTTCCAGCAAATCGCCCCGACGACGCCAAGAAAGTCTATTCAGCGCAGCTCTGGAAAATGGTCAAGCACGTTGAGTTGCATGAAGAGTTTGGCCTGACCGGTATGGGCAAAGAAGCTAACAATGTGGCTTGGGCCGGCTTTGATAGCAAAGAAGCCCTGCCGCGCATGTGGATCGGTGCAGAACGCGTGGTGTTTGACGTGTCACCGTTTTTAAGTTATTTGGTCGACGGGGTGACGGGTAGCACATCGGGCAACAATCAATTTAACTATGACTATTTGTCTAATTCTTGGTACCAGTTGCAATTGCTATTGAATGCAGGCCAGCGTTCCGCAGGCGGCCACAGAGCTGTGGATTTTGGCTATGCCTATGGCTTCTTGAATGGCATGGATCGCTTCACCAACTACAGCCAAGCCGGGCGCAATTTTGTGTGGGCTATCGTTGCGCTAGACGAATCAGACACCGACAAAGGCCCCAACATACAAGACGGTTGGAGCCTGCGCCGCACCGATATTGGTAACCCCTTGGGCTTCGTCAATGATTTTCAGTGGAGCAAGGTCTGGATGACGCAGCCCACGGCTGAGGCACGCCAGGTGCGCAACTTGATCCAACAGGTACAACTTGAAAAAAGCGCGACTTGGCTGCCGATTCAGTATTTTTTCAAGAACATCAACGGCAATTTGAGCGAGACAGGTGACGCATCCAACCGCAAAGACGGCATTGATGACGGCGCTAACTTCATGCGCCCCATCTATGTGCTCACTGGCTCTAACCCGGAAGGCCGCAATCAAGCCGAAGGGACGCATTCGGCCTTGGCTGAATACAAATCGCGCAACATTTTTCCAGCGGCTTTGCAAAACGGCTGGGCCACTTGGGCGCAAGCCATTTGGCCGGGCGCTGGCAACGCCAACGTGAGCAAATGGGAAGCAGTGAAGGTAGCGACTCAAGGCGCAGCTCCTGCCGCTCCTGGGCTTTCAAATGGCTCGGCGGGCTCGGTGAATGTGTCTTGGCAAGCTGTAGCAGGCGCAACGTCTTACAACGTGAAGCGCTCTGATTCTGCCAATGGCCCGTTTTTGACCGTCGCGTATTTCCGCACGGGCTTGAGCTACACCGATACAGTGCCAGTGGCCGGGCGCACGTATTTTTACCGTGTATCTAGCAACATCAATAGCAACGAATCGCCCGACTCAGCCAGCCAGCAGATTGCCAAATAAAGGCTGATTGCGGGTGGCCTAGCCGGCAGCCGCTAGGAGCGTTCTCACGCGTGTGGCCTCATTTCGCGGGATGAGTGCCGGCGTGCCGATACAATAAAGCATCGATTGACTAACCATCGAGTGCTCTATTTTTAATAGCACTCTGCGCACATTCTATGCCGGCTATCAGCCGATTTTCCGTATAAAAACAATGCAGAACCCTCGCCAACCTCTCTGGATGCTCGTGGCCGCATTCGCCTTTGCTCTCATGGGTGTCTGTGTGAAATTCGCTGCTGAGCATTACAACGCGATGGAGTTGGTGGCTTATCGGGGCGTGGTGAGCATTGTGATCATGTTTGCTTGGGCGAAGTCGCTAGGCGTGAGCCTGAAGACGCAGCGGCCTGGCATGCATGCTTGGCGCGGCATCATTGGCGCGCTCTCGCTGTTGGCTTGGTTTTATGCGTTGCAAAATTTGCCGCTGGCCACCGCGATGACTTTGAATTACATGAGCAGCATTTGGATTGCGGCCTTCCTTGTGGGCGGGGCGCTGATGTTTGGCAAAGCGGAGCAGCAAGGTGCTTTGCTTGCCACGGTGCTAGCCGGCTTTGGCGGCGTGGTGCTGGTGCTGCGGCCTGCGTTTGAGCAGAATCAACTTTGGGCGGGCATGATTGGGATGATGAGCGGCATGACAGCGGCGCTGGCGTATTTGCAGGTGACTGCGCTTTCTCGCGCTGGCGAGCCGGAGGCGCGGGTGGTCTTTTATTTCGCGCTGGCTTCGCTGCTGCTGGGCGTTTGCGGCATCGCGTTTACCGGCTTTTCTCCTTGGAGCGCCAAGCATGCGATTTGGATTGTGCCGATTGGCTTGCTCGCCTCCGTGGGGCAACTGTGCATGACGCGCGCTTATGCCAGCGGCGCAACGATGCTGGTGGCGAATTTGCAATACAGCGGTATCGTGTTTGCCAGCGCGTTGGGGGTGATCGTGTTTGGCGACGAGCTGCCACTGATTGCTTGGCTTGGCATGCTGGTGATCATTGGCAGCGGCATTGCGGCTACCATTTTGCGTAATCGCACGATTCCTAATACACCCCCTGAGGAGCATGGATGAACACCTACGACACTCTCATTTCTGTAGCAGCTCTCGCAGATTCTATGCAGGCAAGTGGCCGATTCGAACCTAACAAACTGCAAATCTGGGATTGCAGCGGTGATTTGATGAACCCGCCTGCCGCGCGCGCCGCGTATGAAGCGCAGCATATTGCTGGCGCAGCGTTCATTGATCTCGACGTGGATCTGAGCGACAAAACCGATGCCACAGACAAGGCCAGCGGTGGCCGCCATCCCCTGCCCTCTCGTGAGAAATTCGCGGCTTGGGTAGGCGCGATGGGCATCACGCCCGAAACGCAAATCGTCGTATATGACCGCAATGGCTGCAACTATTGTGGCCGCGCTTGGTGGATGCTGCATTGGATCGGGCACGAACGCGTGGCTGTGCTGGATGGTGGGCTGCAAGCTTGGGTGGCTGCGGGTGGGAAAGTGGAAAGCGGTCAAAACACCACCTCCCCTGATTTTTCAAGGCCAAAACACCCAGTCGCCGGCATAGAATCTGCGCAAGCTGCTATTGATTTTGTAGTGAATGCTTCTCGCACTGGCTCACACACCATCATCGACGCTCGCGCCGCCGCCCGCTATCGCGGCGAGATGGAGCCGATTGACCCGATTGCCGGCCACATCCCCGGCGCTCTCAACCGCCCATTTACGATGAACCTTGACAGCCGAGGCTTCTTCAAAAGCCCAGCGCAGCTCAAAGCTGAATTTGATGCGCTACTGGGCAACCGGGATCCTGGCAAAGTGATTCACCACTGCGGCTCGGGCGTAAGCGCTGTGCCCAATGTGCTGGCCATGGCAGTCGCAGGCTATCCGCCCAGCCAGCTCTTTGCGGGCAGCTGGAGCGAATGGAGCCACCGAGCAGATTTGCCTGTTGCTTTAGGTTGAGCCAACGGGGTTTATTCACGTTTTTGGGGCATTTTTTCTGGAATACCCTTGGTTTTTTGAAGTTTCAAAAGCGTTCGTTGTCATACTCTTGTCATATTTCATCGAAAAGAGTACGACAAATGAAAACACAACATTTCTCAGCCAACCGCATCACTGCCATCGCAGCCCTATGCATGGGCCTGCTTAGCGCGCATGTAAGCGCACAAACCATCGGGACAGGCTCGACTCTGATGCGAGATGTGATGACCAGCTGGACAGCACAATACGGCTCAGCATCAGGCGGAGCGCGCTATGAGCCCAGCGGCTCTTCTGCGGGCGTGACACAAGCACGGGAGGGCACGGTCGATTTTGGCGTCACCGATGTGCCGCTCACTGCTGCAGCCTTACAGCAGGCCAATCTGCGGCAGATGCCTCTGGCCGCAGCGGCTGTAGCCGTGATCGTGAATTTGCCCGAACTCGGCGGCAAGCCGATCAAACTCACAGGTGATATCTTGGGCGATATTTTCACAGGCGGCATCACGCAATGGAATCATTCGCAAATCTTGGCGGCTAATCCTGGCTTGCCGCTACCGAATCGCGGCATCGTACCGATTTGGCGAGCCGATGGCTCAGGGCAGTCCTACGTGTTTTCAACCTATATCTCGCGTGGCAATTCCAAATGGCGCAGAGCCATAGGAGGCACCAACAATCTCTCCCAGCTGGCTGGGCGCAGCGTGCGTGGCGGCGCAGCTTTGCTGGATGCCGTAAGGGCCACGCCTGGCGCAATTGGCTACGACAGCTTGGGTGCAGCGCAACGCGCTGGCTTGGGTATTGCCGAGCTGCGCAATGCGGCGGATCGCTTCGTCGCGCCGAATGCTGCCTCTATCAACGAAGCGCTTTCCCAAGCGAAGTGGAGTGCTGACAGCTTATCCGCCGATCTGGATGGAAGCGCTGGCGCAGGCAGCTATCCGATGAGTGCCGTCACCTATGCCGTGATCTCTGGCACGCGAAAAGGCGGCGTGAATCCCGTGCCTTTTCTCAAAGCAGCCGTGGCCAGCGGTGATGCGCAGGTTTCGCAAGCAGGCTTGATTCCTTTGCCAGCTACAGCCAAAAATATGGCCAACCAAATCAAGTGATAGCTTCAGTGTGCGTGAGCCAAGCCGCTCACCACAGTAACGAGCACGATTCCGACGGCTAGCCAGGCCACCTGCGCGGCCGTCTCGCGCAAAGACAAGCGCTTCTGCAACTGCGGGATCAGATCTGCAAGCGCCACATAAATGAAGCTGCCGGAGGCAATGACGAGCATGTAGGGCAGCAGGTCTTGCAGCTGCGCCACCAAAAAGTAGCCGAGCACTCCACCAAGCACAGTAACGCTGCCTGCCAAACAGAGCTTGAGCAGAGCGGGGTTGGCTTGATGATCAGCGCCCTTCTCGTTTTGCCGCAAGACCACCAGATCACCCATGTGGTGCGGTATCTCGTGTGCAAGCACGGCAAGGCTGGCCACCAAGCCAAGCCTGAAGTCTGCAATGAAAGCCGAGGCAATCAGCACGCCATCGCCAAAGCAATGCACGCTGTCGCCGATCAACACAGCCCAACCACCTGAGCGTTTGCCGTCGCTGTGATCTTGGTGATGCTGGTGGTGTGCATGATCATGATTTTCGTTATGGCTGTGCCCATGGCCATGCTCGTGCCCATGGTGATACAGCTCCGCTTTATCCAGCAAGAAAAAGAAGATCAGGCAGCCAAGCAACACGGCAAACAATTCCTTCGCGCCTGCTGAGCTGTTGACCGCCTCTGGCAGCAAATGCATGAAAGCTGTGGCCAGCAGCGCGCCTGCGGCCAAGCTGAGCAAATGCTGCGTATAGCGCGCCAGCACGCCATACACCAGCATCGAGGCGACCAGCACACTGCCCACACCGGCTACAAACGTGCCGAGCAAGATAGAAAGTAGAGTCATAAGAGTCAAATACTATAAAAACGATAGCTGCTCGCGCAGTAAATACGCCAGCTAGTGCCATATTTTGGCTTAGAAAATCACCCCAAACCTGCCCCACTGGTTTGTTTGGCGGGTTCAGTGGTGTTTCACAATTTCTAGCTTACACGAGCTGTCAAGCCCTCTGGCTTACTCAAGCCACGCCATTGGCCTTGAACCAATCAATGCAGCGCTTCCAGCCATCTGCCGCTGGCTCAGCCCGGAAGCTGGGGCGGTAATCCGCATGGAAGGCATGTGGCGCGCCGTCGTACACGACGAATTCGCTCTTCTTGGCGGCCGCGCTGCCGTCTTTAAGTGCGGCTTTCATTCGCTCTACCGTATCGAGCGGAATGCCAGCATCGGCGCCGCCATACAGCCCCAGCACCGGGCCATTGATACTGCCAGCCAAGTCCACAGGATGCTTGGGCTGCAGCTCAGAAGCCTGGCCAACGAGCCGGCCATACCAAGCCACGCCAGCTTTCACGCTCTTGCTATGCGCCGCATAGAGCCAAGTGATGCGCCCACCCCAGCAAAAGCCCGTAATCGCTACCTTGTTGGCATCGCCGCCATTGGCGCGCGCCCAAGCCACCATGCCATCCAGATCAGTCATCACCTGAGCATCTGGCACTTTCATGACAATTTCGCGCTGCAGATCGGCCATCACGTTGTATTTGGTCGGATCGCCTTGGCGGGCAAACAGCTCGGGCGCTATCGCCAAATAGCCAGCTTTGGCAAAGCGACGCGCTGTATCGGCGATGTATTCATGCACGCCGAAAATTTCTTGAATCACCAAGACGACGGGGAGATTGGTTTTGCCTGCGGGCCGCGCCACATAGGCTGGCACTTTGAAGCCCGCCACATCCACCATCACTTCGCCCACGGCAAGGCCCTCCGATGAGGTTTTGATGACGGTTTGCGCAACCGCCACGCCCGCTGTGGCTGCATAGCCCACGCCAAGCGCGGTGCTTTTGAGCACAGTGCGGCGGTTAGGCGCTTGGCCTTGTGCGCTGTCTAAAAGGCTGGAAGCCTCGAGCATTTGGTCGTTGGTTTTGAGCATGATGCGCCTGTCGTGAAATAATCCATCATATTCTTACCCGAACAGCCCCAACCCTAGAGGACAAACCCCATGCCCACACTCAAAGTTGAAATGATGGAAGGCCGCACGCCAGAGCAAAAAACGGCCTTGGTGAAAGCACTCACCCAAGCTGTGGTCGATACGCTGGGCTCCAAGCCTGAGAGCGTGGATATCTTGATTTACGACATCCCGCGTCAAAACTGGGCCACCGGTGGCATCCAATGGTCTGAGCGAACTTAAAGTAAAACACCAATGACACGCGGACAAAAAACCGGGCGCGGCCCCAATGGCTATTACGTCAAAGGCGAATTCGTCGCCGATGGCAGCGAGCTTGATATGGAGCTCAAAGCCGAATTCGACGGCAGCCGAGCCAAGCTCAAAGCGGAGAGCGATGCCCTGCAAAAGCTCGGCATCCAATTGCTCGATTTGCCCGAATCACGCCTAAAAAAGCTTGATCTGCCCGAGAAGCTTTTTGACGCCGTGCAAGAGGCCAAGCGGATCAGCAATTTCGAAGGCAAGCGCCGCCAGATGCAATACATCGGCAAGCTCATGCGAAAGGTTGATCCCGCGCCGATTGAAGCCGCCGTCACCGCCGCCAAAAAAGGCAGCGCCACCGAGACATTGATGCTGCACCGCGCCGAGAAATGGCGCGATGATTTGATTGCCGTGGATAGCGCATTCCAGCAATGGATGACCGAACATCCCGAGACGGACACCCAGCACCTACGCTCTCTCATCCGCCAAGCTAAAAAAGCGATCGTGCCCGATGCCGGCGCAGGAGAAGCACAGCGCCAAGCCAAGGTCTATCGCGAGATCTTCCAAATCGTCAAAGCAGCTTTGCAGGCGCAGGCAGGTGATGACGCAGATGAGCCCGAAGATGATGATTCTGAAGAGTAAAAGATGAATTTTGATTCCGTAAAAATCGGCATCGTCTCTGTCAGTGATCGCGCAAGCACTGGCGTCTATGAAGACAAAGGCTTGCCAGCTCTGAAAGACTGGCTGACGAAAGCCTTGAAAAACCCGATCAGTTTTGAGCCTCGGCTGATACCTGACGAACAAGAGCGCATCAGCCAAACGCTGATTGAATTGGTGGATGCAGGCTGCTCGCTCGTGCTCACGACGGGCGGCACGGGCCCCGCGCTGCGCGATGTGACACCCGAGGCCACATTAGCTGTGGCACACAAAGAAATGCCCGGCTTTGGCGAGCAGATGCGCCAGATCAGTTTGAAATTTGTACCGACAGCGATTTTGTCGCGGCAATGCGCCGTGATTCGTGACAAAAGTCTCATTCTGAACTTGCCTGGTCAACCCAAAGCCATTGCCGAGACGTTAGAGGGCATCCAGACAGGTGATCATGCTGTGAGTGGAATATTCGCAGCCGTTCCTTATTGCATTGATTTGATCGGTGGCCCTTATCTCGAAACGCATGATGAAGTTTGCAAAGCCTTCAGACCCAAATCCGCTATACGAAGCAAAACTTGACACATACAAGGGTTGTGATCCAATCAAAGCCTGTTTGTAAGTATTTGGATCTATGACTAAGCCTATTGTTGCCATTTCTGCGCAAGCAAGTCTGCTGATGCTGGCTGTTGCGTTAACGGGCAACGTGTGGGCATCCATTGCGCAGCACAAAGAGCCCTACATCAGCTACACCGTGCAAACGGGCGACACTTTGCAAGGCTTATCGCAAAAGCTCTTGGCCAACCCAAGACGATGGGATGAGCTGGCTCGCTTGAATGGCCTGAAAAATCCCAATCTCATCCTTCCCGGTCAGGTTCTGGATGTGCCCAGCAGTTTCATCAATTTCGATAAGCAGCCCAAATTAGCCAACACCGGTGTGCTGCAAAGCGTCAATGGCAGCGTGACGATCAATGGCGTCGCTGCAAGCGTGGGCGCTGCCGTACCAGAAGGTGCGCGCGTGCAAACGGGAGCTGGCAGCTCGGCCGTGGTGAAGCTCTCTGATGGTTCGCAGGTACAGCTGATGCCGCGCAGCTTGGCCGATGTGGTCAAGCAGCATGGCTATGCGCTTAAAGATCCTGCCAGCAGCCTGTCGACCACTTGGTTCTCTGGCGCGATTCGTTTGGTGGAAGGTATGCTCGATATTGCTGCTAACAAATCTGCTCAGCGCAAAGACCCCTTGAATGTCGTCACGCCTACCTCGCTGATTGGTGTTCGCGGTACGCAGTTTCGTGTGGCTTATGAAGATCCCAGCTCGGGCACGGCTCGCACTGAGGTCTTGGAGGGCAAAGTGCGGGCTGATAATCCGGCCCAAGCGGCTGGTGCAGATATCGGTGGCGGGTTTGGTGTGGCCATTAAACCCAATGAGCGCGAGATCAAGGTCGTGGCTTTGCTGCCTGCTTTGCCGGAGAGCGCTTTGCCTGCACGTGTTGAGCGAGCTCGCGAAGGCGCAACGGCAGCTTGGGCTATCAGCCCTCTGAGCGGTGCAGCTGGCTACCGCGCGGAGCTCGCCCAAGATCCGGCGTTCACGCAAATAGTGTTTGATACCAAATCACAGAGCCCATCGATTGACTTAGCAGCGGCACCGAATGGCAATTACTTTGCGCGCGTGCGCGGCATGGACGCCTCAGGCATTGAAGGCTATAACGCTGTACGCCGTATCGATATCGCCAATGCACCAGTGAGTTTGATTTGGATTCGTGAAATCGGCATTGCTGCCACCGCTGACTTCACACCAGATGGCTTGCTACTGCGCGTCAATACATCTGCCTTGGATACGCCCAAGCAATTGCAAATTCAGATCGCACAAGATCAGCAGATGACGCAGGGCCTTCAGAGCCTATCGCTTGATACGGCAGGCACAACGGTGTTGCGCGCACTCAGACCTGGGGATCGACGCTTCGTGCGCTTTACGGGCATCACGCCGCAAGGCGCATCGGGCAGCAGCTCCGTGATGCTGCTGGAGCTGCCTCTCAATTGGGGCAACTCAGTGTTCAGCATGGCGAGTGCATTGCAGACTTTGCGTTAAGCCCTTTCACATCTTTGGCATTTTTGCCCGATTGAAGACGCATTGAGTGTCGCTTATTTGCATGATCTGATGGCTTGCCTGTGACGTAATTCTCAGGCGAGCGGTTTTTGTCGCGGAATTCTCCCTACAGCGTGTTTAATGCATGGTCAATACGTGTAACCAGAGACTCGCTGATCCATGCAAACATCTTCCACCCAGCTGCCCAAGCAGCAATATCGCTGCGTGTTCAAAGTTTTGTTGGCCAGTATGGCTATGTGTGCCATGACGCATGCTCTAGCTCGTATCGACAAGCCGCAAGAGCCCTTCATCAGCTACACCGTGGTCAAGGGCGACAACATTGCCAGCATCTCGAAAAAACTGTTGATCAGCCCCAGCGAGTTCGCTCAATTGGCAAAGCTCAATGGCATCAAGAATCCCGCGTTGATTCAGCCAGGCTTGGTGATCGATGTGCCTCGCAGTATTCTCAAGCTCGGCTCACAACCCGAGGAGCAGCTCACTGGCGTGTTGGAGAGCGCCTCCGGCGATGTGCTGATCAATAACAAGGCAGCGAAAGCAGGCGATGTGGTGCGCCAAGGTGATCGTGTGCAAACTGGCGCTGTGTCTTCTGCCACCATCAAGCTCGCAGATGGCTCCAAAGTGCAATGGATGCCGCGCACGATTGCCGAGGTCACGCAGCAAAGCCAATATGCGATGAAAGATCCAACCACGAGCATTTCCACCACCTGGTTTTCCGGCACGATTCGTTTGGTGGAAGGTTTGCTCGACATCGCAGCAGAGAAAACCACGCGCCGTGCCCAACCGTTCGGTGTGACCACGCCCACATCGGTGGTAGGGGTGCGGGGCACACAATTCAGAGTCGCCTATGACGATCCTGCATCAAGAAGCGCCCGCACCGAGGTGCTTGAAGGCAAGGTGCGCGCTGACAATCCTGCACAAGCGGCGGGAGCCGATGTAGGGGGCGGCTTTGGCACAGCATTCAGGCCGCAAGATCGCCAGATCAAAGTCGTGCCCTTGCTGCCTGCTATAGATAGTGCGCTATTGCCTCAGCGTATTCTGCGTCCACAGCCAAATGCCAACAGCGAGGCACGTGTCATGTGGCAACTTGCATCTCTTGCCGGCGCAGTAGGCTACAAAACCGATGTTGCGAAAGATGAGGGATTTACTCAACTTGTTTTGCTGGCCAGTGCTGCTCAGCCCCAGTTTGATCTGAGCGCTTTACCCAATGGCGTATATTTCGCGCGGGTCAGAGGCTTTGATGCGCAAAAGATTGAGGGCTACAACGCGGTGCGTCGCATTGAAATAGCGGATGCGCCTGTGCCACCCAAGCCAGTCGTCTGGATTCACAACATCGGTGTGGCTGCCAGTGCGTTCGCTCAAGGCTCCGATGTTGTGCTCCAGCTCTCGCGCCAAAGCGCCGATACCCCCGCGCAGCTGACACTAGAAATCGCACAAGATGCTGGCATGACTCAAGCTTTGCGTCAATTTCCTGTGGATGCACAAGGCCGCGCTGTGATCACACCATTGCCCGCTGGCGCATCCGTCTTCGTTCGCGTGAGCAGCGCAGCTGGCAGTCAACCAGTGCAGCGAAGCCCCGTGTACCTCTTGCGCCTGCCAGATAACTGGGGGCAAACGGTGCAAGCGCTCTCGGATGCGCTCTTACCGCTTGCTACGACCAAACCCTGATCAAGGCGACGCGATGGATTCACTGCAAACTGAGAAAAAACGATTTAGCAGGCACGATGTTGCTTGCCTGCTCACTGGAAGCACAGCCTTGACCGAACTGACACTCGATTCGGCCAAGGTCATCGTGAGCTACATGCAAGCCAAACGCATCAAGCCCACAGGTGTGATCATTCAAGAAGGCTTTACCAACACCGCATTCATGGCCGTGCTTTTGCAAGGTGAGGCCGTTGTAGAAAATGAATTAGCTCGCCGAAGTGATTCGATGGTTATCACTACTTTGGGCTCGGGTGCCTTGATCGGGGAGTTGGGCTTGATCGACGGCCAACCTCGATCAGCCACGGTGCGCGCAGTCACCGAGGTCGATATGGCAGTGCTTGAACGAGAAGCACTGACGCGCATGATGAATGAGCAACCAACCGTTGCTTGCCAACTGCTCGCACGCGTGCTGGCTGATGTATCTCAGCGCTTGCGCGCCACCAATAAAAAAATGCTGAGCATGCACCGGGTCAATCGCAGCATGCAAAGCGAGATGGGCGCGCTCTACGCCAATGACTCCAAGCTCAGCGAGGCGTCTTGATCAGCTATTTGCCAACCAGCTCGTTGAGCTTCTTGGCATCGAGTTTCTCTGCTGGCGCATTTTCGGGCATGCAATCAGGCACGGCTTGCGCTGTAGAGAGCTTTTCTATCGCTTGCCAAAGCAAGGCAATTTGATCTTCTTGGTTGGAGGCATTGTCGATCAGGCCGCGCATGGCCAGGCTCAAAGGATCATCGTCTTGTGTGATGCCGTAGGCTGAGAATTTGGGATCACTGGCCGCGCCGGTTGTCACATCCGCGCTAACGCCTTCTTTGGAAGGAATGATGCGGGCAGGAATACCCACCGCTGTAGCACCGGCTGGCACAGGCTTGATCACCACGGCATTGCTGCCGATCTTCGCGCCATCGCCCACCACAAAGCCGCCCAGTACTTTCGCGCCAGCGCTCACCACCACGTTATTGCCTAAAGTGGGATGGCGCTTAGCGCCCTTGTAAAGCGATGTGCCGCCTAGCGTGACACCTTGATAAATCGTGCAGCCATCGCCAATCTCAGCCGTCTCGCCCACTACCACGCCCATCGCATGATCGAAAAAAACACGATTCCCGATTTTTGCGCCTGGATGGATTTCAATGCCTGTGAACCAGCGAGAGAGCTGAGAGATGAATCGCCCGAGCCATTTGAAGCCCGCATTCCAGCAAGCATGCGCTGGCCGATGCAGTATCACGGCATGCAGACCGGGATAACAAGTGAGCACCTCAAAACGGCTGCGCGCGGCGGGATCGCGCTCGAGGATGCATTCAATATCGGCTTTGATTCTGGAAAACATCTGATCAGTTTAACGTCTTAATCCGCCACTTGCTTAGAGTGGCTTGCCGGTGTCGCTTCGAGCACTGCCTTGGCAATCCCACGCAGGATATGGATTTCTTCTTCGCGCAGCTGCGCGCGGTTGAGCAAGTCGTTCAAGCGCGGCATGAGTTTTTTGGGCGCATCGGGATCAAGAAACTGCAGATGCACCAGCGCCTTCTCCCAGTGAGCCAACGCACCCAAGACGGCCGCTGCATCCGCTAAGTTGCTGCCCTGCACCGACGCCACTTCATAGCCACCCAGCGCGTTGCGCCAGTCATATGCGATCAGCTGCACAGCAGAGGCGAGATTGAGCGATCCATACTTCGGATTGGTAGGAATGCTCAAAGCTGCATGACAACGGTACACATCCTCGTTTTTCATACCAAAACGCTCTGTGCCGAATAAAAACGCTATCTTTAGACCACTTTTTGAAGCCAAATCATCGATTTCTGCCCGTAGAACGTGCGGAAGCAGCTCACTTTTTAATAGCAAATCAAAATAGACTCTCGGCGCGTAAGTGGCCGGGCCGAAGTCTCTGGCCGTCATCGCAGTGGCGCATAGATGATTCACGCCATGCAAAGCATCATCCAGCGTGACCACGATTTGCGTTTTGGCCAACACATCGGTCGCGCCGCTGGCGCGCTGAACCGTTTCATCGCGATTGAGCACTTTCGGATCGCGCGGAGACACCAAGAAAAGCTCATCAAAGCCCATCGTCTTCATCGCCCGCGCTGCTGCGCCTACGTTACCGTTATGCGAAGGCTCAATCAGAATAAAACGCGCCATTCATCAAGCCCTGCCCGCCAAGCGCTTCAAGCCCAGCCACTGCTGCTGCCAAAAGCCCGCGCCGTAATTTCGACCTTGCTCGATCTGATCGCGCACGCCCGTAGGATCAAAGCGCTTTTCAAAATTGCCAGTGCGGAAAATCATGTCCCACCACGGCAGGAGTACACCGAAATTCGCTCCACCGAGCGTGCGCCCTGCAAATTCATGGCCAATACCAACCGCGTGATGCAGCCTATGAAAGCGCGGACTCACCCAAAGCCGCTCGCCCATTGCGCCAAACCACAATTTCAAGTTCGCATGCTGAAAACTCTCCGAAAGCTGAGTGACTGCCACTAACGCCACAAACTGCCCCGGCGCAATGCCCACGAGCAGCCCAACGCAGACCAAAATGCTATCGCGCAGCACATCGTCGAGCAGATGATTGCGGTTGTCGCTCCACATCGTCATTTGCCGCTGCGCATGGTGCAGGCTGTGCAACTGCCACCACCAGTTCAGCTGATGCTGGCCACGGTGAATCCAATAGTCGACAAAATCAAAAACGACCAGATAAATGAAGAAGCCGAGCAAGGCGCTTTCGAATCCCATGAAGGAAAACAGCCACTGATCCAAGTGAAAGGTCTCCATGCCAGCGACTCGCAAGGCGCCAAAGCCCGATTCAAGCAGCGGATCGAGCGTGAAAAAGAGTGCTACGCGGAAAACTCCTAGGCGATGAATGAGCGTGTAAAGAATATCGGTGCGGATCGTGGCGCGATCTGTCACAGGCTCAGCGGGTCGCCATTTTTGCAGCGGTGCAATGATCGCCATCAAGATCATGAGCTGCAAAATACCCACCAAAAACCAACCCGTTGCGGTAAACCCATCTTCAACCAAGCCGCCGATCCCCAGCGCATAAATGATCGGCTGCACTGCCGCCTCAAACAACCATTGCTGCGCTTGCGAGAAGGCATCGGTGAGACTGTTGATCAAGGCATCCATGGCCTCAATTATAGGCAGTTTAAGCAGTTGGCCGGCGTATTCACTGCGCGAGATGCTATGAAAAAAAGAGTGCCCTCAGCGATGTGCTCAGCCATGCATCGTGCGAGAAACAGCCAGCTTTGTGGTGTAGCGTAAGCGCGTTGAAAGATCCAAGGTGAGATTGCTCAGCAACTGCGAGACGATCATGGGCTCTTGTTGACGTAGCTCGTCAAACACATCTCTAGACAATACAGCTGCCAACACATCTTGCTGCGCTTTGACCTTGGCAGAGCGCGGTGCTTGGTCCAAAAATCCAATTTCGCCCAACACACCGCCCCTGCGCACACTGGTGATACGAATTTCGCGCCCACCCTCATCGTTCACGATCACGCCTGCGCTGCCTTGAAGCACGATCAGCATGTGATCGCTGGCATCGCCTTCGCTGAAGATGCTATCGCCTTCTTTGAAGAGGCGCTGTGGCATACGTGCGTTGAGCTTACTCATTTGTTCATCAGACAGGCCGCGAAAAATGTGTAGCGCATCAGCAAATTGCGTGGTTTGGTTATTGTTGTCTGTTGGTGCACCGAAATGAGCGATCACCGCTGATTCTGCAGCCTCAAGGGCGCGATCTAAATCAGGGAAAAGCTGCGCCCTAGAAAAATGCTCTTGCATAAAGGCCAGCGAGTTACCCGTTTGCAGCCCTACACCAGCATGAGTGATGCGAACGCTTTGGCTGTTGGCAATGCGTTGCCAACGCGCCAATGCCAGTGCAATCGAGCTGTCCACATGCCGCACACGAGACCAATCCAAGATCACACAGTGCGCACCCTTGAGCGAGGCGAGCAAATTTTTATCCAAACTTGCCACACTGCCGAAGAACAGTTCGCCCTCCAGCTCCACCACACGAATGCGCTCACCGTGGCTCGCCAAAATGGCAATTTCGCTTCTGCCTCGCGCGCAATTGGAGTGCAGCTGTGCCCCCGTCCATGTGTAGCGCACAGGCTTTTTGGCATTGCGCATGGCAAACAAGAGCAAGCCAAAGAGCAAACCCAAAAAAACGGCAGAGACTACATTGAAGAATACGGCAACACAGGCCACGAGCGCCACCAAAGCTAAATCTTCCTTCTGGCTGGTTTGCAGCTGCGCACCACGCAGCCAAGCCCAAGCTTGCTTGATCGCTAGCCGATCGGCCATGAAGTAGGCATCGACCAGCATCGCTGCTGCCACTGCAGCCAGAGCCACCCAATTGAGCAAGCCTAAGGCCGCAATCATGGCGCAGAAGATACCCATGAAGAATGATTTGCTGCCTGTCATAGGAAGATTGCGCACAGCCGCCATGGCCGCTTGCTGAGAAGAGGCCACAGGCGCGCTGCCCGCCATGCCGCCCATGGCCACCACCAGCGCCACCCCCGCCAGCTGCCAGCGGCTGGCATAGCGGTCATCAATCTGCGAGAGCGTTTCGTTGGCCACCGTCATGTTGATGAAGATCATGATGCCCAGCAGAGCGCCGTTGTACAAAGCGCTGCTCAGCCAAGCTCTTTGGCTGACACTGGAGGAAAAGAACGCGGAAAAATCCGCCACTTGCCAAGGGAGCATCAGCGCTTGCCCAGCTGGCATCACCATAGCGACAGGGCTGCCCGAGACGAGCCAGAGCAAGCCCACGGTTGCGCCTGCTGCCACTGCCAAGGCAGTCGATGGCCAACGAGGGCGAAATCTGCGCACCAGCAAAGCAACGCAAATACTCGCCAAACTGATGCTCAGCAATACCAGCCAAGGCGAGCCTTGCTGCCACAAGCGATAGAGCGTCTTCGATTGCGAAAGGAAAAGCAAAATAGAAATACTGATCGCAAAACCTGAGTACACAGGCGAAGGAATCAAGCGAGTGAAACGATCGGCGCGTAGCAAAAAAAGCAGCGCACACATCAGGCCCGCCATTGCGCAAACCATGCACAAAAAAGCCACGATCTGTTGTGGCGTGGCTTGAAGCCCCCAGCTGGGCATGATCTGATGCGCATGGATCAAGATGGCGGACAGCGTGGTGGCTTCAAACAGCCGAGCGCTGTAGGCCATCGGTCTTCCTGTGGCAGCGCTGGCCATATGCACAAAGGCTAGGCATAGCAAGGTTGCAAACACGCCCATTCCCAAATATTCTGGAGGTAAGCTGGAGTAAGTCAATGAAACCCCAGCAAGTGCTATTGGGATGCTGGTGACCACACCATCCAGCACATCGTTCAAGGCGCTCCAGCGAGATTTTTGCAGGGACGCATCACGAGTTCCAACTGGGGTGGGTAAGCTAGCTTGACTTGGAGGGTTAGCCTGCACGTGCGCAGCGGCTTGAGGCATCGCTTGATCAGCATTGGCGCGGGGCTGAGGTGGAGCGGGTTGATGCTCTGCTCGCGAGGCATGCATTTCGCAATCCAACAACACGTCAATTTGGCTTGAATTCCCAGGTAAGGCGCCGGGCTGCGTCAATGAAGTCATGTGCTTTCTCCAACTCGGATCGTATGCAATACGCCAACGAAGAGCAAGCAAATGGAAAAAGCTTATCATCAAAAGTGATGAGGCTTGGGCGAAAATACGCGTCAATGAGCATCGCAAAGTACATCAAAGAAATCGGCCGAGGCAAGGAAGGCGCTCGCTCGCTGACGCGTGAGCAGGCTGAAGATTTGCTCGGGCAGGTGCTTGATGGTGCAGTGTCGGATCTGGAGATTGGTGCGTTTTGCATCGCCATGCGCGTGAAAGGCGAGACGCCGCATGAGATGGCTGGATTTTTAGATGCTGTGCATCAGCGCATCCAAGCGGTGCAATCTGCCTACCCGATTGTCGTCATTCCCAGCTACAACGGTGCGCGCAAACTGCCCGGCCTCACCACGCTTTTAGCCGGCCTGCTCGCACGCGAAGGCGCGAAGCGCGGCTTCGCGGTCTTGGTGCATGGTTGCACAACCGAGGCAGCGCGTGTGCCCACGCAGGATGTGTTTACCTCCGTTTTTTCTACATTTTTTGAGCAAAAGCAGCCAGTCGCCGGCATAGATTCTGCGCGAAGTGCTACTAAATCGATATTAATTAGCGATTTGAGCATTCCTGTCTTCCTGCCCACCGCGCAACTCAGCCCCGCCTTGAAGCGCCTGCTCGACGTGCGCCGCAGCGTTGGCCTACGCAACCCGGCGCACAGCCTCGTGAAGCTGATGAATCCGACGAACCGCCGCGATGCGCTCATCGTGACCAGTTACACCCATCCTGAGTACCTGCACAGCATGACCGAGACTTTGCAGCTCACGCGTTGCCACGCCATGCTCCTGCGCGGCACTGAGGGCGAGAGCGTGGCAGATGCGCGCCGCCGCCCGCGCATGGATGGTTTTCTCAACGGCGAACCGATTGCCCTGTGCGACACCCAAGACGGCAGCCTGAGCCACTTGCCCGATGTGCCCAAAACCTGCGATGCGGCCAGCACAGCGGCTTATATTTCTGATGTCCTGCGAGGCGAAAAACCGATTCCAGAGCCGATTGCCGTGCAGGTGGAACATATCTTGCATTTGATGTCTCGAATGGAGAAGGCATCATGAATAACAGTTTAAAAAGCCAATATATCGGCCAAGTCACCCTGGTGGGAGCTGGGCCGGGCGATCCTGAATTGCTCACGCTTAAAGCTGTGAAAGCCATAGCAGCTGCCACCGTGATCTTGGTCGATGATCTGGCCAACGATGCCGTGCTCTCGCATGCCAGCGCAGACGCGCGAATTGTGCATGTGGGCAAGCGCGGCGGCTGCAAATCGACGCCGCAAGCTTTCATCGAAAAGCTCATGATCATGGCCGCCAAAGAAGGCGAGAGCGTGGTGCGCCTCAAAGGCGGCGATCCTTTCATCTTCGGGCGCGGCGGCGAAGAGGTCGAAGCTTTGCAAGCGGCGGGCATCAGTGTGAGCGTAGTCAACGGCATCACTTCTGGCCTGGCCGCCATCAGCTCACTGAATGTGCCCCTCACACACCGCGATCATGCGCATGGCGTCGTCTTCATCACCGGCCACGCCAAGCCTGGCGACAGCGGGCCGGATTGGGCGACGCTCTCCCAAGCCGCTCATCAAGCCAAACTCACCCTCGTGATCTACATGGGCATGACGCATGCCTCCAAAATAGAAAGCGGCCTGCTCGCAGCCCTGCCCACCAACACGCCGGTGGCCATCATTCAACATGCGAGCTTGCCCGAACAGCGCCAAGCGATCACCTCGCTGGCTCAGCTCTGCGAAACGATTGAGCGCGACAACATGGCCAGCCCCAGCGTGATCGTGGTGGGGGATGTGCTGCAAGGCATGGCGGCTTTGGCGCAGCCTGAGAGCGAAGAAGCATTTAAGCAGTCTGCCGCTGCATAAGCCTTGCGCCAGAGCAGCTACACTTCTGTATGACTGCCTATAAGCAGTCACTTCCAATTCAATAGCACCTCGCGCATATTCTGCGCCGGCGAGAAGCAGATTTGACTCAAATTTTCGATACCACCATCATCGGCGCAGGCGCAGCGGGCTTGTTCTGCTCAGGCGTAGCTGCGCAGCTGGGCTTGAAGGTCTTGCTGATTGATCACAGCGAGAAAGTCGCTGAGAAGATTCGTATCTCAGGCGGTGGGCGCTGCAACTTCACGAACCGGGATGCGCAGCCTGCAAATTTTCTTTCTGAAAATCCGAATTTTTGTCGCAGTGCTTTGTCGCGCTACTCTAGCCGCGACTTCATCGCTCTCGTGCAAAAGCACGGTATCGCCTTCCATGAAAAGCACAAAGGCCAGCTCTTTTGTGATCGCAGCGCGGAAGACATCATTCAAATGCTCTTGCGCGAATGCGATGCGAGCACGAATGGCGGCAGCGTGACGCGCTGGCAGCCTTGCAGTGTGAAGGCGGTGCGGCATATCAGCACTACAGAGCCCGTTTTAGATGAAAAATCGGCAGATAGCCGGCATATTCATTGCGCAGAGTGCTATGAAATTGATACTGATCGCGGCAGCGTGCAATCGCGCACACTCGTGATCGCCACCGGCGGCTTGAGCATTCCCAAGATCGGCGCGACGGATTTTGGCTACCGTATCGCCAAACAATTCGGTCACAGCTTGATCGAGCTGCGCCCTGCTCTTGCGCCGCTGACTTTTGACGATGTCGGTTGGCAGCCCTTTGCAGGGCTCGCAGGTCTGGCGCTACCTGTGACGATCAGCACCGGAGAGAAAAAGAGTCGAACGAGTTTTGACGAGGATTTGCTCTTCACTCACCGCGGACTTTCAGGCCCCGGCGTGCTGCAAATCTCCAGCTTCTGGCGCGAAGGCACACCGATCCGCATGAACCTCTGCCCCAGCGTCAAACTGCAAGATCACCTGATGCGCGCAAAGCAAACCTCGCGCAAACTGATTGCCAACGAGCTTGCCGCGCTCTTGCCCAGCCGCTTAGCCGAAAGCTGGGCATCACAACGACCCGAATGGCAGCGCCCGATCTGTGAGGCCAGTGACAAAGCCTTGACGCACTTGGCCGAGCATCTCTCGCAATGGCAGCTCACACCCAGCGGCACAGAGGGCTACAAGAAAGCCGAAGTCACAGCCGGCGGCGTCAACACCCGCGAGCTCTCCAGCCAAACCATGGAAAGCCAAAAACAAAGCGGCCTGTATTTCATCGGCGAAGTGGTTGACGTAACAGGCTGGCTAGGCGGCTACAACTTCCAATGGGCCTGGGCCAGCGGCCATGCTTGTGCGCAAGGGCTGGCAGCAAAGCGCATGGACTAACCCAAACTGGGATGGCGATTTTCCAGCAACGCATACACATCATCGCGCGAGCTCACGGCAATGATGGTGAGCAGTTTCTCCGCGTCATTGACGTGATAAGCCAAGCGAAACTGCGGTGTCGTGATTTTGATTTTGTAGCAGTCAGGCAAGCCATGGAGGATGTCTTTAGATACGCGCGGCTGTAGCAAGCGTTCTTTTGCCAGCTTTTTCTTGAAGCGCTGTTTGATCGATTCATCAAGCTTTCGCCATTCAGCCAAAGCATCATCGTGAATGGCCAATTCATAAGACGCCCCACCGCCGGGCGCAGCCTTTGCTGCCAGTTTCACAAATCATCCAGTTGGATACGGCGCACCTTGCTGCTCTTGATTTGCACATCGCTTACACGGGAGCGCGCTTTACTCGAGATCACTTGATCCGCCAATTGATCCATCATGCGCTGCATCCAATCTGGCGAGACGATATATCCCGCCGGCTTATTGTGATTAAGCACCACCACTGCATGCTGAGCGGCCTGCTCGAAAGCGAGTGCTGGCGCTGAGCGAAGATCAGAAATGCCGATGGATTGATGGGTGTGGAGGATTTGCATGCCATGATTTTAGCTAAAAAATCTTTAATTTGTACGAATTTTTGTACAAAATAAACCCAAAAAAACCCAGATTTTGCTTGAAGAATCGCTTAAATCCGCTCCACGTCTGGCTTGCCAAAGGCGACCGAAAACTGCGCCAGCGTTTGAATCGAAGCGTCCTTGCTCGTCACATCGCTCACAGTGCGCAGGCTCACTTGCAGCTTGTCTTTGCTGAAATCTGCTAAACCGTAGCCGCGTTTTTCAGCATCGGCAAATGTGAAGTGCGGATTACGCGCGAGGCGATCGGGAATCTTGTCGTTGGTGCTGGTCGCACCGTTTCTTGATGTGATGCTCGTGCCACAAAACTCTGTGCCGATGCTGGCGCTGCTGGCCTTCGCATAATCTGATTTGATGTGGCCCACCCAGTTTTCATGCACATCGCCGCCGAGCATCACATTGTTTTTGCTGCCTGACTTTTGCATCGCATCGGTCAATCGCGTGCGAGCGGCGCTGT
The DNA here is from genome assembly GCA_013297925.1 of Comamonadaceae bacterium. Taxonomy (GTDB): domain Bacteria; phylum Pseudomonadota; class Gammaproteobacteria; order Burkholderiales; family Burkholderiaceae_C; genus JANMDU01. The sequence continues at coordinate 12,917 of JAAFJC010000033.1, read as the reverse complement.
AGCCATCCCAGTTGTCATTGCCAAAGGTCTGCCCCGCGCCGCTGGCGCGAGAATCACGCAAGCCAAAGCGGGTGGATTGGCCGATGATCTGCCAGCCTCCTGCATTGGCGTTTTGCACCAGGGCTTGCGCGATCCATTGCTCTTGCGCTGCGCCTAAGAAGCTGCGTGTAGGGTCGTTCCACGCCGGGCATTGCGCGGGGTTAACCGAGCCCGTTTTACCTTCGCCTTCTTTGGTGCACACGGGTGCATCTTTGTATTGGCGCGGATCGAGTAAATACAAATTGCCCAGAGCGCCTAGTTTGAGCTGGCCATAGATGCGCAGCTCGGCAGCTGGCCGCTCAAGCAGCCCCGCAAGTGAGCGCGTGAGGGTGCTTGCGCGCAAAGGCGTGTGCTCGTAAAACGCTTGGTAAGCAGCCGCGCGCCGCGCCGCGAAATCTGACACTGCAGGGCCTGCATCTCCCGCGCTCAGGCCAGCGTAATCGTTTTGTACTTCGTGATCATCCCAAGTGAAGGCCCAAGGGCAAGCGGCGTGCATGGCTTGCAAATCAGGATCGCTTTTGTGCAGTGCGTAGCGGCTGCGGTAATCATCCAGCGAAATCACCCAACCGCCATTGCTTGTTGCGTTTGGTTTGCGCACTGCGTTGGCGGCATTAGGGTATTCGTAGACGTAGTCGCCCAAGAAGAGCACCAGATCGGGCTGATCTGCGAGCATGTGGCGATAGGCTGAGTAGTAGCCATGCTCCCAGCGCTGGCAGGAAGCGTAGGCGATGCGGAATTTTCCGGCGGGTGCGTCCATCGCGGGCAAGGTACGTGTGCGGCCTGTCGTGCTCGTCCAATCGCCCACCATGAAGCGATAAAAATAGCCGCGCCCACCTTCTAGGCCAGCCACTTCAACATGCACTGAATGTGCCAGCTGCGCCGTAGCCTGCGCTTGCCCGCTTTGCACGATACGCGTAAAGCGCTCGTCATGCGCGATCTCCCAGCGCACTGTGATGTTGTCATTGCCAAGGCTGCTTGATCCCAAAAATCCAGAAGGTGCAAGCCGCGTCCACAGCACGATGCCGTCACTTGTGGGCGAGCCGCTGGCAATGCCTAAGGTGAATGGATTGCTACTGAGGCGCGCTTGGCTCCAAGCGCTGCGTGGTAGCCAGAGCGTTTGAGCCGCAGCCGTGGCTAGCGCCGCTCTCTCAAGAAGTTGGCGACGCGCAAGCATGCTGCGTTCTCCCTATTTTGCGATCACATCATGCGGCACATGCGGATTGCTCAAGGTCTCATCCACATGCGTCTTGATCGCGCCCGGCGCAGCTTTGCGGGCAAACAAGGTGTACATCGTGGGCACGACAAAGATGGTGAGCAAGGTACCCAAGCTCATGCCGCCCACGATCACCCAGCCGATTTGCTGGCGGCTTTCTGCGCCTGCGCCGGTGGAGAGCGCCAGCGGAATCGCGCCGAGCACCATGGCGCCAGTTGTCATGAGAATCGGGCGCAGGCGCAGTTTTGCCGATTGCTGGATCGCTTGCGCTGTCTCCACACCTTGCTCGCGCAACTGATTGGCGAATTCCACAATCAAAATGCCGTGCTTGGTGATCAGCCCCACCAGCGTCACCAAACCGATTTGGCTGAACACATTAAGCGAGCCGCCGCTCCATTGCAGCGCCGCGAGCGCGCCCACCATCGAGAGCGGCACAGACAGCATGATTACAAAGGGATCAATAAAGCTTTCAAACTGTGCGGCCAGCACGAGATAGATGAAGAGCAGCGCCATGCCAAAGACAAGGGCCAGGGAATCGGAGGAGCTTTTGAATTCACGCGATTGACCGTTGAGATCGGTTGCATAGCCGGGCTTCAAGACTTTTTGCGCAGTGGCATCCATGAATTCCAGCGCTTGGCCGAGCGAATAATCGGGCGCAAGATTGGCCGTGATCGCGGCAGAGCGGCGCTGGCCAAAGTGATTGAGCTCACGGGGCACGACGACCTCACGAATGCGCACGAGAGCAGACAAAGGAATCATCGCCTCATTGCGCCCGCGCACAAAGATTTTTTCAATATCGTCGGGCGTATCGCGGCCTGTGGATGCCGTTTGCACAATCACATCGTATTGCTCGCCTTCACGTTTGTAGCGCGTGACGTTGCGGCCACCGAGCATGCTCTCTACCGCGCGGCCTACTGCATCCACGCCCACGCCTAAATCAGCAGCCTTCTCACGATCCACCTCAAAGCGCACCTCGGGTTTGTTCAATCGCAAATCGGTATCGACCTGCAAGAAGCCCGGATTCTTGGCCAACTCGTCTTGGAATTGACGAACGACGGCGGAGAGATTTTGATAAGAATCCGAAGTCATGATCACGTAGTTCACTGGGCGGCTGTTAAAGCCTTGGCCGAGTGATGGCGGCGTGACGGGGAAAGCCGTGACGCCGGGCAAACCTGCGATGCGCGGCGCAAGCTCACGCGCCAGCTCAGGCGTGCGCTTGGTGCGCTCTTCCCAAGGCACGGTGCGGAAAAACACATTGGCTTGCGCCACCGTGGGGTTGCCCGCGACCGTGAAGATGCGATCAAACTCTTTGTAGTTGCCGCCAATGCGCTCCATCGCAGCGGTGTAGCGCAAGGTGTAATCCATGGTTGCACCGTCAGGAGCGTTGACCACATTCAAAATCACGCCACGATCTTCCAGCGGGGCGAGTTCGCGCTTGATGTCTTTCAAGATGTACCAAGTGCCCACGCCGGAGCCAATCATGATGAGCACGATGAGCCAGCGCACTTTGAGCGAGCCCGCTAGGATTCGGCCATATCCATTGGTGATGCCATTGAGAAATTTCTCAATCCATCGGTCGTAAAACGGTGGGTTCGGATTGTGTTTGAGCAGCAGTGAGCTCATCATGGGTGAGAGCGTGAGCGCGACGAAGCCTGAGACGATCACCGCACCTGCAAGCGCTAGAGCAAACTCGGTAAACAGCTTGCCCGTGCGCCCCGGCGAGAAGGCCAAGGGTGCATACACGGCAGCCAAGGTCAGCGTCATCGCCACTACCGCGAAGGCAATTTCTTTCGCGCCAATGATGGCTGCCTCAAACGGCTTTTTGCCCATCTCGATATGCCGATAAATATTCTCCAACACCACGATCGCATCGTCCACCACCAAACCAATCGCGAGCACCAAGGCAAGCAAAGTCAGTGTGTTAACCGTGAAGCCTGCGAGCGCCATCAATGCAAATGCGCCGATCAGCGACACAGGAATGGTGATCAACGGAATAATGGAAGCGCGCAGATTGCGCAAGAAAAACACAATCACCAAAGCCACGAGCACCACGGCTTCAATGATCGTGGTGTACACCGCTTTGATCGATTCTTTGATGAAGATCGAGTTGTCATTTGCGATATCGATCTCAATGCCGGGTGGCATATTGGCTTTGATGCGCGGAATCATTGCGCGCACCTCGGCAGAGAGATCCAGCGGATTGGCCGTGGCATTGCGAATCACGCCGAGCGTGATGGCATCGCGGCCGTTCAGGCGCGTGGCCGTGCGCTCAGAAGCCGCGCCTTGGCGCACAGTGGCCACATCGCCGATGCGCACAGGCACGCCGTTTACGATGCGGATCACCACTTGGGAGAATTCAAACGGGCGCTGCAAATCAGTGGCAGCTGTGACGTTAAATTCACGGCGCTGGCTCTCGATGCGGCCTGCGGGCACTTCCACATTGTTGCGGCGCAGGGCGTCTTCCAGATCTTGCACAGTGAGGCGATAGGCCGCGAGCTTGTCGGGATCGACGTTCACGCGCATCGCGTATTTGCGCTCACCGAAGATGCGCACATCCGCTGCACCGCTGGCGGTTTGCAGCATGGGCTTGGCGATGCGGTTGGATAAATCGGAGAGTTGCAGCACATTGAGCGTATCGGAGCTGAAGGACAGCCAAATCACGGGGAAGGCATCAGCCTCCACTTTGGCAATTTGCGGTTCATCCACATCGCTGGGCAAGCGCTGGCGCACGCGAGAAACTTTATCGCGCACATCCGCTGCCGCGCTATCAGCTTCGCGCGTGAGCTTGAAGCGCACGGTGATTTGGCTTTGCTCGGGGCGCGAAATCGAGGTGATCACATCCACGCCCTCAATGCCGGCGAGAGAATCCTCCAACACTTTCGTGACCTGCGTTTCCACAATCTCCGCAGAAGCGCCGCGATAGTTGGTAGAGACCGTGACGTTCGGCTCATCAATCTTCGGATACTCGCGCACCGAGAGCTTGGTGAACGAAACATAGCCAATCAGCACGATCAGCAGCGAGAGCACGGTGGCAAACACCGGGCGGCGGATCGATATTTCTGGTAACTGCATGATCGGCTCCTGAGGATGATCGTTGCTTGGATAGCTTAACGGCTTGCTGATGGTGTTGGGGCTGATGCGGCTGGTGTTGCGCTACCCACACTGCCTTGTGCGGCATTGGATGCGCCACTTGGAGCGCCGCCTTGTCCACCCCCTGGCGCACCTCCCGGTGGGCGACCCAGCTCAATCACGCGCACCGGCGTGTTGTCGCGCTGCAAGCGCTGCTGGCCTGCAACGACCACAGTATCGTTCTCCGCCAAGCCTTCGGTGATCTCAACGCGGCCTGGGCGACGAATGCCGAGCTTGACTTCTTGGCGCTGCGAGACGAGGCGCTTGCCATCGACGAAGCCACTCATGTTGTAAGGCTGCGCTGCGCCTGCTCCACCAGGAGCTCCTGCGCCGCCACCGCCGGGGGCACCACCTGTAGGCGCACTCGATGCCGCCGCAGCCGCCTTCGCTGCTTCTGCCGCCTTGGCTGCATCCGCCGCTTGCTTCTCAGCAATCTCTTTACCCTGTGCTTCGGTTTGCTCGATCAGCTTAATGACAAACTGCCGCCCGCCTTGCGGCACGATGGCCTCTTCAGGCACGGAGAGCGCGGCTTCTTTGATGTTGAACACCGCAGTCACGCGGGCAAACATACCGGGACGCAAAGGTGTACCGCCTCCGGCTCCGGGCGCACCGCCGCCAGCCCCGGCGCCACCTGAACCTTGCGCGCCGCCACGCGCTCCAGCAGGTGCACCGGCTGGGCGGCCACCGCCAGCCGCCGCAGCATTCGTACCCAAGGGAGCACCGCCGCTTGGGGGAGCGCCAGCACCGGCAGGTCTTCCACCGCTTGCACCCGCTGCCCCTGCGCCGCCACGCCCACCCGGCGCAGCGCCTGATGCACCGCCCGCAGGCGCGCCCAAACCACCGCTTGCAGCACGCGCCGTCACAGCTGCATTGCTAAATTGCGCGCAACTAGTTGCAATTGGATCGACTGGCCGAGGCGCTGCTGCTGGCGCAGAAGCTGGCCGCTGCGGCGGGCGTGCCGCCGGTTTGGCCACCGGCTTCTCGGCAGGTTTCGCCCCAGATGCAGCCGGTGACGCTGGCGCAGCACCCGGTGCACCACCAGAGCCGCCAGCCGGTCTCTGTGCCAAAGGCTCCCCACCGGTATTCGGCAACACCGCACGAATCAAGACCGAGCGGCCGTTCGCATCCAGCTGCGGATCAATCGCGTCAATCTTCGCTTTGAAAAGCCTGCCGGGCAGCGCATCCAACTGCATCTCAATCGCCTGCTCGCGGCGAATCTTGCCAATGAAGCGCTCGGGCAAACGGAAATCCACAAACATCGACGAGATGTCTTCCAAATTCACCAAATCCGCGCCATCCTTCACATAGTCGCCAATGTTCACGTTGCGAATGCCCACCGTGCCATCAAAGGGCGCAACCACACGCATGCGATCCCAGCGAGCGCAGGCCAGCGACACTTGCGCCTCCGCCACTTGCATGCTTGCCGCGCTTTCATCGAGCACGCGCTGCGCCACAAAATTCTGCGCCACCAGCTCTTGATTGCGTTTGAAATTCGCACGAGCAATCGACATTTGCGCCTCGGCTTGGCGAATCTCCGCGCGCTGCAACCCGTCTTCCAATTGCATCATCACATCGCCCTTGCGCACGCGGCCACCATCGGTAAAGCCCAGCGTCTGCACACGGCCACTCACCTCGGGGCGCAGCATCACGTTTTGCTTGGAGCGCAGCGAGCCCACGGCCTGCGCATCGTCTTGCAAGCGAGAGGCTTCCACTTTGGCCACTTCCACCGAAGGCGTGCCGCCTCCTCGTGGAGCACCACCCGGAGCAGATGCGCCACCAGCAGGTGCGCTCGCGGAGCCCGTGCCAGTGATTTCTTTCGGACCCGTCGGCTTGTTTTGATACCAATACGCGCCGCCAGCCGCTGCCGCAATACCCACCACCGCGATAGCGGAATAAATCGCCTTCTTTGCCATATATGTCGTCTCTAAATTGCTGTCTTTTTAACAGCTCCATGTTACAGCCAGTTGCCTAGGCAGCGCGTCACAAGCTGATATACCTGAGAGCTTTACATGAGGGGTATCCCTAGCCCACAAACTCACCCTTGCCTCGGGCCTTGCTTCAAGCGCTCTCCACGCCCCAATACCGTGCTGCTTGCACCAGTTGCGCCGCATCTCCGCTACTCAGCCAAGTCACACCGCCCGCCTGATCACTTGGAGCTCGCAAACCAGCAATGAGTTGCATCGTGCGCTGAGCCACTGGCTGCGCGTTGTCCATGATCATGACGCCTTCGCCCACGAGCGATGCAAACAAATCACGCCACAGATCACGAATGAGGGGATAGTGCGTACACCCCAGCACCAAGGTATCAAAAACCTCATTTTTTTGATCATTTTTAGAGGAAAAATGGTCAGTCGCCGGCATAAAACCTGCGCAAGCAGCTATCAATTCAGGAGTATCATGCCAGCGCCTGCCGCTCGTCGCCAATTGCTCAATCCGCTCCGCCAAGCCATCACAAGGCACACAAGTGAAATGCAAATCACGTTGCGAGGCCGCATGCTCCTGAATCAAGCGCGCCTTCAACTGCGCAAACTTCTCACTCGTCAAAGTCCCCCGAGTCGCCAGCACCAGCACCCGCCCGGAGCGAGTCGCCAGCGCCGCAGGCTTCAATGCAGGCTCCACACCCACAATAGGCAGCGCAGGATACGCATCGCGCAACACATGAATCGCCGCCGCGGTCGCCGTATTGCAAGCCACCACCAGCGCCTTGATGTGATGTTGCTCCACCAAAGTTTTCACAATAGAGAGCGACCGCTCCACCACAAACCCCTCAGACTTCTCGCCATAGGGGTTGTGCGCAGTATCCGCAAAATAAACAAAACGCTCCGCAGGCATCGCCAACCGCAAAGCCTTCAAAATACTCAGGCCACCTATGCCGGAGTCGAATACGCCAATGGGCTGGTTCATGGGTGCTGAGAATGTCAGTAAGTCATTGATTCAATTGACTTTGCGCCACTCATGCGAGATTTTTCGCATGAATGGTGCAAATCTCGCAAGACCAATGCACCAAACTCAATTGGACGAAACTGCTATCCCCTTGAACTCCCCCGTAGCAATCCTCTTCTGCCACTCCGCAGGCCCCGTGATATGCGCACTCGTTCCGCCAGAATCCACAGCCACAGTTACAGGCATATCCACCACATCAAATTCATAAATCGCTTCCATGCCAAGGTCTGCGAAGCCAACAACCTTGGCCGTTTTGATGGCTTTGGAGACGAGATATGCCGCGCCGCCAACAGCCATCAGATAAGCGCTCTTGTGCTTCTTGATCGCTTCAATCGCCACAGGCCCACGCTCAGCTTTGCCGACCATGCTGATGAGGCCGGTTTGCGCGAGCATCATTTCTGTGAAGCCGTCCATGCGGGTGGCGGTGGTGGGGCCTGCGGGGCCAACGGCTTCGCCTTTGACGGGGTCAACAGGGCCGACGTAGTAGATCACGCGGTTGGTGAAATCAACGGGGAGTTTTTCGCCTGCGGCGAGCATGGTTTGGATGCGTTTGTGGGCGGCATCGCGGCCTGTGAGCATTTTGCCGTTGAGCAGGAGCGTTTGGCCGGGCTTCCAGCTGGCGACTTCTTCTTTGGTGAGCGTGTTCAAATCCACGCGCTTGGATTTTTGGGTGTCGGGCATCCAGTTCACATTCGGCCAAACATCGAGCGAAGGTGGATCGAGATAGACCGGGCCAGAGCCATCCATCACGACATGGGCGTGGCGCGTGGCGGCGCAATTGGGGATCATCGCAATGGGCTTGCTCGCGGCATGCGTGGGATACATTTTGATCTTTACGTCGAGCACGGTCGTTAAGCCGCCCAAGCCTTGCGCGCCGATGCCGAGGGCGTTGACCTTTTCATGCAACTCTAGGCGCAGCGCCTCGGTTTTGGAGAGTGCCGCGCCGCTGGCCTGCTTGGCTTGCAGCTCATACATGTCGATGTCTTCCATCAGGCTTTCTTTAGCCATGAGCACGGCTTTCTCAGCTGTGCCGCCGATGCCGATGCCCAGCATGCCCGGCGGGCACCAGCCTGCGCCCATGGTGGGCACGGTTTTGAGCACCCAATCGACCACGCTATCGCCGGGGTTGAGCATGTACATCTTGCTTTTGTTTTCACTGCCGCCGCCTTTGGCTGCCACTGTGATGTCCACCGTGTTGCCCGGCACGAGCTCAGTGAAGATCACGGCGGGCGTGTTGTCTTTCGTGTTCTTGCGATCAAACTGCGGATCAGCCACCACGCTTGCGCGCAGCGTGTTATCCGGGTGGTTGTACGCACGACGCACACCTTCGTTGATCACGTCATCGAGCGCCCCATCGCCAAACTCCGCGCAGCCTTCAAAGCGCACATCCATGCCGATCTTGAGGAATACGTTGACGATACCCGTGTCTTGGCAAATCGGGCGATGGCCTTCAGCGCTCATGCGGCTGTTGGTGAGGATCTGCGCAATCGCATCTTTTGCAGCGGGCGATTGCTCGCGCTCATAGGCGCGGGCGAGATGCGCGATGTAATCCGCAGGGTGGTAGTAGCTGATGTATTGCAGCGCACCGGCTACGGTATCAACGATGTCTTTAGCGAGAATTTTGGTCATTTTAGGCTCCTTGCCGGCACAGATACTGCGCAGCCAGCTATTAAATTGATAGTGATGAAGAAAACTCAGTGCGCAACAGCCACATCATCTTTCGCGCGCCCATCGAGCTTGCGCGCGACATGATCGCTGTGGCTCATGAGCTTGTCTGTGTAAGCAATAGCCATCGCGCTCATCAGAAAAACGACATGAATGATCGTTTGCCACATCAGCACCTGCTCGGTGTAGTTCGCTGCGTTGATAAATGTCTTGAGCAAGTGAATGGACGAGATGCCGATGATGGCGGTGGCCAGTTTCACCTTGAGCACGCTGGCATTCACATGGCTGAGCCACTCCGGTTGATCGGGATGGTCTTGCAAATTCATGCGGCTCACAAAAGTCTCATAACCACCCACGATGACCATGATGAGCAGGTTAGAAATCATCACCACATCAATCAACGCAAGCACCACCAGCATGATGATGGTTTCGTTCAGCGAGGTGATCTCCACATCGGATTTGTAGCCAATGCTCTTCACAAGCGCTGCAACATCCGGCTGGCTGCCAAAGGCGGCAAACACCAAGTGATATAGCTCCAAGAAAAAATGCCAGACGTAGACGCCCTGGGCTAGGATCAGGCCGAGATAAAGCGGCATTTGCAGCCAACGGCTCGCAAAAATCAGGTTGGGAAGAGAACGCATGCGTTTATCTGTCATGATGGTTTTAACACTACGGGAAAACACGAACAGCCGCCATTGTAGTGGGCGCTACGCTGTGGGTTTGCCGCCCGTCAGTAGAGCGTAAGAGCGCTGTACGATATTCATAAGGTTTTTGTTTTGTCATCAAGGAGACACCCCGCATGAGCGCTGCCATCGAATCCGTTTTGGTTGAAAACCGCGTCTTTAAACCCTCTGCCGCCTTTGCCAAGAAGGCTCGCATTGAAAGCATGAAGCGCTACGACGCGATGAATGCTGCTTTCGATAAAGACTTTGAAGGCACTTGGGCGCGCCTTGCTCGTGAGAATTTGAATTGGAGCAAGCCTTTTACTAAGGTGCTCAATCAGAAAAACAAACCCTTCTACAAATGGTTTGAAGATGGCCAGCTCAACGCCTCAGCCAATTGCCTTGACAAACACATGGGCACGCCGACCGAGGACAAAACCGCCATCATCTTTGAAGGCGACGATGGCTCATCGACCAAAGTAACCTACAAAGAGCTGCTGGCAAAGGTCAGCCGCTTTGCTAACGCGCTCAAAGCACAAGGCGTGAAAAAGGGTGATCGCGTCATCATCTACATGCCCATGACGGTGGAAGGCGTCGTGGCCATGCAAGCCTGCGCACGCATTGGCGCCACGCACAGCGTCGTCTTCGGTGGCTTCAGCGCCAAGAGCTTGAACGAGCGCATCATTGACGCAGGCGCAACTGCTGTGATCACTGCGAATTTCCAGATGCGCGGCGGCAAAGAATTACCTCTGAAAAGCATCGTGGACGAAGGCATCGCCATGGGCGGCTGCACCACGTTGAAAAAAGTGCTCGTGTGGAGCCGCACCGCCACGCCCTGCAATATGGTCACAGGCCGTGATGTGAGTTTTGAAGATGCACTCAAAGGCCAAAAGGATGTGTGCAAGGCCGAAGCTGTGGGCGCAGAGCATCCACTTTTCATCCTCTACACCTCTGGCTCCACAGGCAAACCCAAAGGCGTGCAGCACAGCACCGGCGGCTATTTGCTGTGGGCCAAGCTCACGATGGACTGGACGTTTGATATTCAGAAGAACGACGTGTTTTGGTGCACCGCAGACATCGGCTGGATCACCGGCCACACCTATGTGGCTTATGGGCCGCTGGCTGCGGGCGCAACGCAAGTGATCTTTGAAGGCGTGCCCACCTATCCCAATGCAGGCCGCTTTTGGCAGATGATTGAGAAGCATAAAGTCAGCATCTTCTACACCGCGCCCACCGCCATTCGCTCGCTCATCAAAGCCTCTGAGGGCGATGCCGCCGTGCACCCCGCGCGCAGCAACCTCAGCAGCTTGCGTATCCTCGGATCAGTCGGCGAGCCGATCAACCCCGAAGCATGGATGTGGTATCACAAGCATGTGGGCGGCGAGCGCTGCCCGATTGTGGACACCTTCTGGCAAACTGAGACCGGCGGCCACATGATCACGCCCCTGCCCGGCGCCACACCGCTCGTGCCCGGCTCTTGCACCCTGCCCCTGCCCGGCGTGGCCGCTGCCATTGTGGACGAACTCGGCAACGACATCCCCAACGGCACAGGCGGCATCTTGGTAGTGAAAAAACCTTGGCCCAGCATGATCCGCACCATCTGGGGCGATCCTGAGCGCTTCAAGAAAAGCTACTTCCCCGAAGAGCTCAAAGGCTACTACCTCGCAGGCGATGGCGCAGTGCGCTCCGCTGATCGAGGCTATTTCCGCATCACAGGCCGCATCGACGATGTGCTCAACGTCTCAGGCCACCGCCTCGGCACGATGGAGATTGAATCCGCCTTGGTCTCCTGCTCACACCTCGTGGCAGAAGCCGCTGTGGTTGGCCGCCCAGATGAGATGACGGGCGAAGCGATCAGCGCCTTCGTAGTGCTCAAGCGCAGCCGCCCAACAGGCGAAGAAGCGAAGAAAATTGCCACCGAGCTACGCAACTGGGTCGCCAAAGAAATCGGCCCGATTGCCAAACCCAAAGACATCCGCTTCGGCGACAACCTGCCCAAGACGCGCTCAGGAAAAATCATGCGCCGCTTGCTGCGCTCGCTCGCTAAAGGCGAGGCGATTACTCAGGACATCACCACGCTTGAAAATCCAGCGATTCTGGAGCAACTGGCCGAAAAGCTCTAACTCGACTCAAGCAGAGCGCTACTAATTCAGTAGCACTCTGCACAGATTCTATGCCGGCGATTTGGTTAAAACGCTTGTAAATCCATGCCTGAAGGCCCAGAAATCTTCCTGGCTGCGCGCCGTGTGCACGAAGCCGTGGCCGAGCAACCCAGCACCGTTAAGCTGCTCTGCCCCACCATCGCCGCCAAAGCCCGCAGCTTGCGCGGCGTGCCCATCAAGCGAGTGCATGCCCGCAGTAAAGCCATGCTCACCGAGTTTGCCAATGGCATAGTGCTGTATTCCCACAATCAGCTCTACGGCGAATGGATGGTGCATGCAGCAGGCGAGCCACTTTTAAAGAAGCAAGTGCGCCTCATCATCACCACAGCCCAGCATCAAACCGCACTTTACAGCGCCACAGATTTCGCATGGCTTCGCGCAGGGAAAGAAGAAGAGCATCCCTACATCGCAAAGTTAGGCCCCGAAGTGCTCAGCAGCGAAGTGAGCCCCATCCAGATTGCGCACCGCCTCGCCCAATTCCCCCGCCGCTTCATCGCCGATGCCCTGCTCGACCAGCATGTGCTCGCCGGCCTAGGCAACTATCTGCGCGCAGACATCCTGCTCGTGGCCAAAATCAACCCCTTGCGAAAAATCAGCAGCCTCTCGCCGCAGGAGCTCATGCGCATCGCCAGAGCATGCAAGCTGCTAACCCAACGCAGCATCCAGCGCCAAGGCGTGGTGTGCCCTTGGGCCCAATACACCGCAGCCAGAAAATCCGGCGCCGATTACGAAGCCGCCCGCTTCTACGCCTTCGACCGCGAAGGCGCACCCTGCTGGGAATGCAGCACGCCTATTGCTCGAATCACCCACAGCGGGCGCGGCCTATTTTTCTGCCCCGCTTGCCAAGCTTCATGAAAGTTGCGCCGCTCCTCATGCGATGATGGTTCTTTTTAAAGGAGACAAGCGATGTTCAGTCATGTAGTTTTAGGTGTGAATGATTTGGAGCGATCCAAGAAGTTTTATGACGCTGTGTTGGGTGCGCTGGATATCAAGCCCGGTATGCATCACCACAATGGTGTGGTCAACCGCTATTTTTATCGCACGCCCACCGGCACCTTCGGCATCACGGAGCCGCTCAATGGCGAGCCGGCTACGCATGGCAAT
>JAAFJC010000032.1 GCA_013297925.1 Comamonadaceae bacterium | reverse complement strand
CGCGCGCATTGAGCCGCTACGGGCTACGCCCTTCGCAGCTCAATGCGCGCATCTGATGCTCTGTCGTTGCTTGATGGTGACATCTCTAAATGGCTCACAAGGGGACATTTCTACTTTGGGTTGACATCGGCTTGCCTGTTCAAGCGCTCTGATGGTAAAGCCTCGCTCATTTGTAGTGCAAATCAATCAGTAGTAAAATTAAGAAATGCATACCGTTTCACTTTCTCCTAAATTTCAAATCGTCATACCAAAGTCAGTTCGGCAAGCGCTGGGCTTGCAACAAGGCCAGCGCCTGCAAGTGCGGGTGCAGGGCGACAAGGTGGAGCTGGAGCCAGAAAAATCCGTTGCCACGCTCAAAGGCCGCTGGCCCGGGCTAGATACGAAAGTCGTGCGCGAAGCGGATCGTGTTTGATCTTCGAGCGTCGCTCAAAAACCATGAACAAAAAAGCGGCGAAAACCGCCGGCGTGCTGCCCGCAAGCTCAGTGCCCGCAAGCTCAACACCCGCGCTCAACGTCGTCGATTCCTGCGGCTGGCTTGAATATTTGGCCGGTGGCAAAAATGCCAGCTTTTTCGAAGCTGCTTTGCTTGATACCGCGCATCTCATCGTCCCCAGCCTGTGCATTTATGAAGTCGGCAAACACATGATCCGCCACAGCGGCATGGCAGCCGCAGAAGAAGTGCTGCAATTCATGCGCCAAGGCCGCATCGTTGCGCTCACCGATGAGCAACTCCTACAAGCCGCGCAGACTTCACATGCGCATCAACTCGCCATGGCCGATGCCATCATCTGGCAAACCGCGCAGATCCTGCACGCACGCTTGCTCACCCAAGATGCGGGTTTAAAAGACATGCCGGCAGTGCAATACACGGTGAAGACTTGAGCTTTGAAATGAAATTTGCATCAAGCTCGGGTGCTTGCGCCCTATGACCGAAACGGCAGCCAAGCAGCAAGTCAGCCTGCTCACCATCGACAGCGCCTCCGAAGGCCAGCGGCTCGATAATTTCCTCCTGCGCGTCTGCAAAGGCGTGCCCAAGACGCATGTGTATCGCATCATCCGCTCAGGCGAGGTGCGGGTCAACAAGGGGCGGGCGCAGGTGGATACGCGCTTGGCTGCGGGCGATGTGGTGCGCATTCCGCCGATTCGGTTGACGGATGATGCCGCGCCAGTGGCTTCTCAACAGCAAAGCGGCCCCGCGCACACGCCGCCACGCGAGTTTCCTGTGTTGTTTGAAGATGATCATTTGCTCGCGATTGATAAGCCAGCAGGCGTGGCCGTGCATGGCGGCTCGGGCGTGAGCTTTGGCGTGATTGAGCAATTGCGCCGCGCCCGTCGAGCAGGCGAGCCTGGCGGAGCAAAATTCCTAGAGCTCGTTCACCGCCTAGACCGAGACACGAGTGGCATCCTGCTGATCGCCAAGCGCCGCAGTGCATTGGTGAATCTACAAGCCCAGTTCAAAGCACGCGAGACGGGTAAAACCTATCTCGCCTTGGTCAAAGGCACCTGGCCCGCCAAGCTCAAAGTGATTGATTTGCCGCTGCACAAATATTTGGTGAACGGCGGGGAAGACGATGGCGAGCGCAGAGTGAAAGTGGTGGCCAAGGATGATCCCGATGGCATGCGCTCGATCACCTTGGTCAAAATCGCCAAGCTCTACACCTTGCCGAATGGCGAGCCAGCCAGCCTCCTAGAAGTCACCATCAAAACCGGCCGCACCCACCAAATCCGCGTCCACCTCGCGCACCACGGTCATCCGATCATCGGCGATGAGAAGTATGGAGATTTTGAGTTGAACAAGGCGCTGGCTAAGGCGGGGATGAAGCGGATGTATTTGCATGCTTGGAAGCTAGGGTTCAATCATCCCGCAACTGTGCAAGAAATCACACTCTTGAGCCCCTCCCCGTTCACCGCCGCGTAAATCCGCGCTACGCTGGATGCTTCGCAACACTTGACAAGCACACATGAGCACGTTGGCCACGAGTTACGCCGCACAGTTCACCGATTCCGCCATAGGCGCTTACCAGCGCTACATCTCCCCCTACAAAGGCTTTTGCTGCGCCTACCGCGCGCACACCGGCAAGCGATCCTGCTCCGCTTGGGGCCGCACCATCGTCCAAAAGCTCGGCCTCTTGGCCTTCCTTGCTTTTCTGCCCCAACAATTTGAGCGCTGCAAGCTGGCCTATGCCAAGCACCTCGCACAACGCCAAGCCTCACTGAACTCATCCTCTAAAAATCGCAAAAAGAAAAGCGACAGCCTCGATTGCAATCCTTGCGATGTAGTTGATGCAGCGAGCAACTTGCCTTGTGATGCCGTGCCTTGCGATTGCAGCTTCTGATTTAAGCTAGAGGGCATGCGCCTTCTTTATCTCCACGGCTTCCGTTCTTCGCCGCAATCTTCCAAAGCCACGCTGATGGCTAAGAAGGTGCGCGCAGCCAATCGCAAGAAGGCTGGCATCGAATGGCATTGCCCACAGCTGCCGCCTTCTCCTGCACAAGCGTTTGAGCTGGCATGGCAATGGGCTGCACCTCAAAATGAAGCCGCAAGAAAAGTCCCGCTCGCCGTGATCGGCTCGTCGCTCGGTGGTTTTTACGCTGCGGCGCTCACCGAGCGGCTGCTTCGTGCAGGCATCTATGCGCGCTGCGTGTTGCTCAACCCTGCGCCCTATCCCGCAAGAGATTTATCCGCCTACATTGGCCGTGTAAAGAATTGGCATGATGAAGGAGACTTTGTTTTCACGCAGCAGCATGTGGACGAACTCAAAGTGATCGACGGCCAGACCTTCACCCGCCCCGAGCGCTACATGGCCATCATCACCAAAGGCGACGAAGTGCTCAAATGGCGCGAGATGACCAAGCGCTTCCCCGCAGGCACGATGCGCTTGCTCGACGGCGGCGATCACGCGATCAGTGATTTTGAGATGTATGCGGATGAGGTGTTGGCGTTTTGCAAAGGGGCATAGAATTTAAGAATGTACACACCACCATTAACCGCCACTTTACCTAGACGGTTCTATGCTGTGCTTAGATGTTTAGCCATTTTTTCGATGTGTGCCAATTCATGGGCGCACTCGAATAAGGTTAGTGCAGGTGCCGATGCATTTTTCGAATTCGAGAAAGCTAACGTGGTTGCATCAAGCATAGACAGGCTAAAGCATTTTGTTCGCACTACTGAAAAAAGCTTAGCTGAAGTAGTAATCGTTATAGGACATGCCTCTAAAGAAGAGCGCAATCCACAGCTTCTGAGTGAAAATCGCGCCAGAACAGCTACTCAGTATTTGATTGATTCAGGTGTGGCACCAAGCAGAATCCACTTTGAAGGTAAGTCAAATAGCCAACCTGTTTCGCAAACTCCGTCGGAGTTTCATAAAGATCGACGTGTGGAAATCGAATTTGTTGGCCTGCCGCAGCAAGACTTACGCCTTCATGGCTTTGGATTTATGTTTAACTGGCACGGATCTGCACCAATGCCTTCGGTGCGAGAAATAGATACTCAGTTTCTTACTTATAGAACGCCACTTCACTTTGCTCAACAAATAAAAAATAAAGAGCTTCAGCAAATATTCTTGCTCAAATTGAGTTTGTATTACTTGATTAAGAAAGAAGAATCAAATCTGCTTGCCGTTGCACCTTTAATGAAATCGTGTGGATCAGAAGCAGATGGTCTGCCGAATCCATACCTCTATGCTGTTTTATGGGGGAGTGCAGTTTCTCAAAAGGCGCTACAAAAATGCAACTCACCCAAGAAGTTGACTAAAGAGCAACGCAAAGATGTGTTTAGGCGCATGTTTTGCTTAGAAACAGGCAAACCTACACAAGTTGATTTTGATGCTATAGCCGAAGTCTTATTTGAGGTGCATTCTTTGCCAAAAGATATCGATGAGAAAGAAGCAGGTAAGCTGTTTACTTGCTCGATGAATGCTAATCGAGCCAAATGGCTCATTTCTAAAGGCGTTAGATTACCAGCAGAACCATTTGAAGGATGGTCTTTGCTGGGTATGGCGGCTTATAGAAGCGACCTTGATTTAGTTCGTGTTTTGATTGACGCTGGAGAAGATCCGCGAGCGAGTATGGCTAATGGCGATACTGTGTTACATCGTGTTGGCGGAGGCGCTAGGACACGCACTTCAATTGGCTCAATTTTCCCGGCGTCATTGAAAGTGCAACAGGAAATTTGGAACTTATTGCTAACACATGGCGCAGATCCAGAGCTTGCAAATAATCGCGGCGAAAAGCCAAAAGCACCATGAAATCTTATGACAACCAATACGCTTCAAGCTGACACCCACATTCCCCGCCAAGGCATGGCCGACGATGGCACGCGAAAAATTGTGGAAGTGGCTGTTGGCATCTTGATACAAGCAGACGGCAGTTTCTTGATGACTTCGCGGCCGCAAGGCAAGGTGTATGCGGGGTATTGGGAGTTTCCAGGGGGCAAGATTGAGCGGGGGGAGACTTTGGCTGATGCCTTGCGACGTGAGCTCGTTGAAGAGATTGGCATCACGATTGGCGCGGTGCATCCTTGGAAAGAGCAGGTGGTGGACTATCCGCATGCATTGGTGCGCCTTCATTTTTGCAAGGTGCATGCGTGGAGTGGCGCGTTTGAAATGCGTGAGGGGCAGGAAATGCGTTGGCAGACTTTGCCTTGCGATGTGTCGCCGATTTTGCCGGGGGCTTTGCCTGTGCTTGAGTGGTTGGCTGGTTAAGTCATTTGCGCTTTTGCAATTGGCGCTCTGTGGCCTGTGCTCGGCGTATGCGTCACGGCCTCATGGTCTCCCTCGGGGGCTAGGCGACACTCGTCGCCTGAAACAATGATGGAAACGCTGCGCGTTTCCTCACCCTGCGTCCAACAAATCGGCCATACCGCATACGCCGATCACAGGCCGTTGGTTAGCGAGGGTAGTTCCAATCTCGACGCACCACAGCCTTTGAAGTAGTTGCCGTGGGCGAACGTAGATCATCACGTTCGCTATCAGGCCTCGGCGGTGATTGGGCTATCTCCCGTAGCGACATAAAGGGGGAATTCGGGCGAAGCCCGAAGGAGGACAGTCGCGAAGGGGGATAGCCCAAGCGCAGGCGTGGCCGACCTACCCAAACGCAAAGGTACTACAAATTCAATAGCACGCCGCGCAATAAACACGCCGGCGACATGACCAAAAAGCATCAAGCTTTCGCCTTATCCGCCTCAGTCGTGAACGAATCCGCATAGAACTCGTCAGACGGCAGACCACGCTGCCCCACAAAATCTCGCTGCGCAGAATCCACCACAATTGGCGCGCCGCAGGCATAGACCTGATGGCCGCTCATATCGGCCACATCATCGAGCACAGCTTGATGCACAAAGCCCGTGCGCCCCGTCCAAGCATCTTCCGGCAAGGCATCAGACACCACAGGCACGTAGCTCAAATTCGGCATTTCAGCCAAGCGCTCTTTCACCCAGGCTTCCAAATACAAATCCGCTGGGCGGCGACCGCCCCAATACAAAACTGTGGGCCGCTGGATGTTTTTGAATTGCATGTGCTCGATCAGCGCTTTGATCGGCGCAAAGCCCGTGCCCGATGCCACCATGATGATCGGCTTGCTGCTCTCGCGCAGATAGAAGCTGCCATACGGGCCTTCGATGCGCAGAATTTCTTTTTCTTTCATCGCGCCAAACACATGATCGGTGAACTTGCCGCCGGGTGTGTGGCGGATATGCAGCTCGATCATCGGCGCGGCAGCGTCTAGCGTGTGTGGCGCATTGCCCATGGAATACGCCCGGCGCGCGCCATCGCGCAGCAAAAATTCCACATACTGCCCCGCGTGATACTGCACCACATCGTTCGCTGGCAGTTGCAGCTTCACGCGCATCACATCGTGCGAGAGCTTCTCAAGCGCCATCACGCGGCTGGGCATTTTCTTGATGGGGAATGCGCCGGCTTCGGTCACTTGCTTGGATTCGAGCACCACATCTGAGAGCGGCTTGGCGCAGCAGGTAAGCACGAAGCCGTTTTCTTCTTCCTCGGCGCTCAGCGCTTTGGATTGATGCGGGCCATGCTCCACCGAACCGGAGAGTTTTTTGCATTTGCAGCTGCCGCATGCGCCATCTTTGCAGCCATAGGGCAGGCCGATGCCTTGGCTGATGCCTGAGGCGAGGATGAATTGATCGGGGTTAACGGCAAAACTGCGGCCGCTGGGCTGGATGGTGATTTGGAAAGACATGACAATACGCTCTGAAACTGTTTTAGCTCCCCGAATTGTGCCTTCAAATCAAAACCCCCTCGGCGCGCTGCCGCGCCGCTTTCGCCAACAACGCTTGCTTGTAGTCGGTTGTGGCGATGTGGGGCTGCGCGTGGCGGCGCAATTGCCAGCCCACATTCGCAAACTCGCGCTCACCTCCTCGCCCGAGCGCACGCCGCAATTGCAAGCGCTGGGCATTCAGCCTTTGCTGGGAAATTTGGATCACGCGCCCAGCCTGCACCGCTTGGCCGGTATCGCAGATCGCGTGCTCCATCTCGCGCCGCCGCCCACAGAGAATAAAGACGAATGGTGGCGCGATCCGCGCACTGCAAACTTGCTCCAAGCCCTGCGCCGCCGCAGCTTGCCCACGCATTTCATCTATGGCTCAACCACCGGCGTGTATGGCGACTGCCAAGGCGATTGGGTGAGCGAGAGCCGCACCGCGCAGGCTCATACGTCGCGTGCACATCGCCGGGTGGATGCCGAGCAGCAAATTCTGAATGCCGCAAGAGGCCGAATGACAGCGAGCATCTTGCGCATCCCCGGCATCTATGCGAATGATCGCGAAGGCGGCACGCCGCGCACGCGTTTGCTCAGGGGCACGCCAGTATTGGAGCCGCAAGACGATGTGTACACCAACCACATCCATGCTGACGATCTCGCTTGCGCTTGCATCGCTGCCCTGTGGCGGAGCAAGCCGCAGCGGGTGTACAACATCACAGACGACACCCAGCTCAAAATGGGCGATTACTTCGATCTCGCTGCCGATCTCTATGCCCTGCCGCGCGCCCCGCGCATCAGCCGCGAGACGGCGCAGGGCCAATTGCCGCTCATGCTGCTGAGCTTCATGAGCGAATCGCGCCGGCTCACCAATGAGCGAATGAAGCGCGAGCTGCGGGTGCGCTTAAGCTACCCGCAAGTCTTAGATGGCCTGAAAGCTTAGCCAGCTTTTTGTTGATCGTGTTTTTGGCGCTTGATGTGGCGGCTTTGCTTGTCTTGCATGTGATCCAGCTTGTGCTTTTCGCGGCGAGTCACTTTGCCATCCGCTTTCGCATTGGCTTCTGCTTGGTTCACGCGGGCTTGGCCATTCTCCAAGCGCGTGGCTTCTTTTTGATTGAGCTGGCCGGATGCCACGCCTTGGTCAATGCGCGCTTGCTGCTTGGCTTCGCGCTGGTCTACGCGGGGCATGGTGGGTGAGCTTGTTTGGGCGAATACTGAGCCAGCCAGAGCGATGCTAAGTGCGGTAAGTACAGTGCGAATCTTCATCATGTTCTCCAAAGTTAGAGGTTGGTTGATCTCTGCTCAAACCGACGTTGAGCAGATAGGCATACAACGCGCCTCAGTGGCAACCCGCTCACAGGGGGAATGCAAAGCAAGGTAAAGTTTCCGCAAATTGACTCACCTGTTCACTGCATCATGACCAAATCTCACTCCCACACACGCCGCTCTACTCTCAAAAGCATAGCTGCTTGCGCATTATTTATGCCGGCTAGCCAAGCTTTTTCTCAAAATTTCCCCTCTAAACCCATCCGCTGGATCATCGCCTCTGGCGCTGGCAGCTCGCTCGATGCGATTGCTCGCGCCATGCAAGAACGCTTGGCCGCCACACTCGGCCAGCCCATCGTGATCGAAAACCGCCCCCAAGCCGGCGGCACAGTCGCCACCAATGAAGTGGCCAAGAGCGCAACAGATGGCCACACCTGGCTGCTCGGCTTTAACGGCCCCGTGGCCTTCGCGCCCTTCCTTTACAGCAAGTTGCCCTACAACCCTCTCAAAGATCTCGCGCCTGTTGTTATCACCACTTCGCAGCCCAACATCATTGCAGTCAATAGCAATGTGCCTGCGAACAACATGAAAGAGCTGGTGGCGCTGCTCAAAGCCAACCCCGGAAAATACAACTACGCCTCGGTCGGCAATGGCTCTTCATCGCATCTCACGATGGAGTATCTGAAAGCGCTCACTGGCACATTCGCCGTGCATATCCCTTTCAACGGTGGCCCACCTGCTGCGATGGCCACTGCCGGTGGCGACACACAAATCTTGGCGACTGTGCCCACAGTCATCATGCCGCAGGTGCGCGCAGGCCGAATGAAGGCGCTGGCTGTTACAGGCAAATCGCGCTACTCGCTCACGCCCGAGCTACCAACGGTAGAGAGCACAGGGATCAAAGAACTCAACGGCTTCGAAGCCATCGCCTGGAATGGCGTGCTCGTGGCCGCTGGCACACCGCGCCCTATCATTGATCGTATCAATGCTGCCATCAATGCTGCGATGAAAGAGGCCAGCGTGATGGAGCGCATGAAGACGGCTGGCTTGGATGCCGTGGGCGGCAGCGCAGACGACTTCGGCAAGCTCATCGCCGATGAAGCAAAAAAGTGGGAGCCGATCATCAAGCGATCAGGCGCGAAGCTGGATTGATTCATCACAACGGGCTATGCAATTCGTAGCTTCTCGGCTAGAGCCCAATACGATTCCCAGCTCTGAGTTTCAAAGCTGGGGTCTTTAGCAAGATCATCAAAGCGGCGCAATTCCAAAGCCGCTTGATGAAACTCTTCTTGTTCAAATACAGCACGCTCTGCCGAGTTCATGGTTCCTCCTTGCAGCTGCAAGCTGCGCTTGGAATCCTCAGACAGTTGTGCGAAATATTGTGGATCGCACACTAAACAGCGTTTCGCCTTCACATGCAGCCGAATAGGCTCGGTCACGGATTTAGGTAAGCATGATTTGAGTGCATGAGCCGCACGGTATTCATGTTGATCATTAATGCCACGCTCAGAAGGTGTGCCAGATAAGTCGATGAGAAAATGACCAATGTCATGCAAGAGTGAGGCAAGAATTAAGCTATTTGAACTACCCGCTTGAAGCGCTAGCGCCGCAGTTTGCATCGCATGCATCATATGAGAAACAGGCTCTCCAGAATACTGCTCATCACCACGACTGAGCATAATTCTCTCGATGTCGTTCAGGTTGAGCTGAGCCATGCTGCCTTCTTGAATTGAGTTGTGAATGTCATGGAAATGTCACATGTCGAGCTGATGATCAGGCGTTACTTATACAGGAGCGCCTCGTGTTCATCAATTCATTTCGTCGTCTAGCTACCCTTGCTCTATTGAGCTTACCTTTGGTGGCGTTTAGCCAAGCAAAAACAGAATTGCTGGTTTATACCGCATTGGAAACCGATCAAATTAAAGCCTACAAAGAAGCCTTTGAAAAAGACAATCCCACGATTGAATTGAAATTCGTGCGTGATTCGACAGGCATCGTGACCGCCAAATTGCTTGCTGAAAAAGCCAATCCGCAAGCGGATGTGGTGTGGGGTTTGGCAGCAACTTCATTGATGTTGCTCGACAAAGAAAAAATGCTCATGCCTTATGCACCCACGGGTTTGCAAGCCATTAAGGCCAATATGCGCGACAGCCGTAACCCACCAACTTGGGTGGGCATGAATGTGTGGTCTTCAGCGATTTGCTTCAACACCGTGGAAGCCGCCAAGAAGAACATCACCAAGCCCGCTGCCTGGGCAGATTTGACCAAGCCCATGTATCGTGG
Source organism: Comamonadaceae bacterium (assembly GCA_013297925.1). Lineage (GTDB taxonomy): Bacteria > Pseudomonadota > Gammaproteobacteria > Burkholderiales > Burkholderiaceae_C > JANMDU01. The sequence goes on along the minus strand of JAAFJC010000032.1, from coordinate 26,177 downwards.
CCAGCTCACCATGCCTCATCCTGCCAGCTCTGGCACGGGTTATCTGATGGTGGCTGCATGGCTTCAGATGATGGGTGAGCAAGGCGGCTGGAATTACATGGATGCTCTCCATCAAAACATTGGCTCTTATTCCCACTCTGGCAGCAAACCTTGCCGCCAAGCAGGCGCTGGTGAATTCGCTCTCGGCTTAAGCTTCGAATACCGTGCGAACAAAACCAAAAAAGACGGCGCACCGATTGATATCGTCTTACCCTCAGAAGGCTTAGGCTGGGATATGGAGGCCACAGGCATCATGGCTGCAACGAAAAAACCGGCTGCTGCCAAGGCGCTGGCTGATTGGGCCGTGACGCGCAAGGCCAATGAGTTGTATTCCAAGAATTTTGCAGTCGTGGCTTTGCCTGGCGTGCAAGAAAAACTTGAATTCATCGACAGCGATATTGAAAAGCAATTGGTTAAAAACAATTTCGATTGGGCCGCCACAAACCGCGAGCGCATTTTGGCTGAATGGAGCAAGCGCTACGAAGGCAAGGCCGAAAAGCGCTGAATGTTTTGACTTCGTGACTCAGCGGCTCTCTTAGAGCTGCTGAGTCTTTTCTCTTTGAGCACCACAAAATCATAGAAGCAATGTCTGCTCTCGATGCCCCCTTGCTTGAGCTGCAAGGTATTTCCAAATCTTTTGGAGCTACCTCCGTGGTGCGCGATATTGATTTGCAAGTCGGTGCCTCTGAATTTATTTGCTTGCTGGGTGCATCAGGTTGCGGCAAGACTACTTTGCTTAGAATCATCTGCGGGATCGAATCATCCGATCAAGGGCGCGTGCTCTACCGAGGTCAAGACATCACCCACTGGAGCCCGGCTCAAAGGCGTTTCGGTATCGTCTTTCAATCGTATGCCTTGTTTCCCAATATGACCGTATTGGACAACATCACCTACGGTTTGACGGGCATGACCCGCCAGCACCAAATCGCGCGTGCTCAAGCTATGCTGGAATTGGTGGGCCTTTCTGCGCTCTCTTCGCGCTATCCCGCCCAGCTCTCCGGGGGGCAGCAGCAGCGCATCGCTTTGGCCAGAGCGCTGGCACCCAGCCCCAGCCTGCTGCTGCTGGATGAGCCGCTTTCTGCTTTGGATGCGCAAGTGCGACATTCATTGCGTGGTGAATTAAAGCGTATTCAGCGCGAGCTCAAAATGCCGGTGGTGATGGTGACGCATGATCAGCAGGAAGCGATGGAGCTTGCTGATACGGTGATGCTGATGAATCAAGGCCGTATCGAGCAGCGCGGCACGCCTCGCCAGCTTTATGCCGAGCCACAGACCGAACATGTGGCGCAATTCATTGGCCGCACCAATATCTTCCAAGCCATGGCTGAGCCCAGTGAAGGCGCGCAGGCGCGTGTTCGCGTGGGGCAAGCATTGATGAGCATTCAAAGCCTGCCAAGCGCGCCGGTTTCTTCGTCGGGTTCGTTCAATCTCATGATTCGCCCTGAGCATGTGCAAATCTTGGATCATGTTCGAGTGGCTGATCACATCAGCACAGCAGTCAACCAATACAACGCAATGATTGAAGATATCGTCTATTCAGGCTCTCATGAGTCTCTGAAACTGAGCGTGCCTTATCTCAACAGCACGCTCTGCGCTGAATACTCTGGCTCACGAGATGAGGCCACTCGCTTTGAGATCGGCCAAGCCTGCAGCGTTGTGTTGCCGCCGCACTGTTTGCACGTCTTATCGCGCTGATACTCACCTGGCCTTGTATGAGACTTGATGTGAACAAATCGCCGCAATGGCTGCTTTACGGCATGCTGATGCTGGCCCTTGTCTTCATGGCCCTACCTGTCTCTGCTTTGTTGATACGCAGCTTGGCCGATGGCTCAGGTCAATGGGTAGGTTTTCAAAATTTCCAGCTTTGGATCAATACGCCCAGCTTAGTGGATTCTGCACTGCGTAGCCTCAAGCTTTCTGCGATCAGTGCGCTCATTTGCACCCTGCTGGCTTATGCCTATGCCTATGCTCTGAATCTGAGCTGCATGCCTTGGAAGCGATTTTTCAAAGGCGTGGCGCTCTTGCCTTTACTTGCTCCATCGCTGCTCATGGCGATTGGCATGGTGTACTTGTTTGGCAACCAAGGTTTGCTGAAGAACTATTTTCCTGGCAGCTTGTATGGCGAGCTGGGGATTTTGCTTGGCTCTGTGTTTTGGACGTTTCCCCATGCTTTGCTGGTGCTGCTCATCAGCCTGAAAACCATTGATGCGCAATTGATCGAATCAGCCAAAGTCTTAGGCGCAAGCCCTTGGAGAATTTTCTACACCGTGATCTTGCCCAACACCCGCTATGGTTTGATCATGTCACTCACCATCGTTTTCATTTTGGTGCTCACAGATTTCAGTGTCGCCAAAGTGCTCGGTGGCTCGGCCAACGTGTTGGCCACGGATATTTACAAGCAAGTGATCGGCCAACAGAATTTTGCGATGGGGGCGGTGGTGAGTTTGGTGTTGCTCATCCCAGCACTCTTTGCTTACGTGATTGAAAAGCGCGCGAGTAGGAATCAAGCAGCGATGCTTGGCACGCGCTCGGTGGTCTATCGCGCTTCACCTTCGCTGCAACGTGATGGTCTTCTAACGCTCTTTTGCACTGTGATGGCCCTATTGATCGTCTGCGTGATCGGCACAGCGATTTTCGCTTCCGTCGCGACTTACTGGCCCTATCGCCTCGCGCCTACTTTGAAGAACTATGACTTCACGCATACGCTGAGCGCTGGATGGTCGGTGTATTTCAATTCGGTGAAGTTGGCGGTTTGCGTCGCTTTTCTAGGCGCAACTTTGAGTTTCTTCACGGCTTGGTTGGTCGAGAAAATTCCGGCGCATCCCAAGAGCAGATCGCTGATGAATTTCTTTGCCATGCTTCCTATGGCTGTGCCCGGCTTGTGCTTGGGGCTGGGTTATGTCTTGTTCTTCAATCATCCCCAGCTCCAATTCATGCATCTGTATGGCACGATGAGCATTTTGGTGATTTGCACGGTGGTGCACTTTTATTCTGTCGCTCACATCACTTTTGTCTCTAGCCTCAAGCAACTCGACAAAGAATTTGAAGCCGTTTCCCAATCCTTGGGGGTGAATGCGTGGACAACACTGTGGCGCGTCCATCTGCCAGTTTGTCTGCCTGCGATCTTGGAAGTGGCTGCGTATTTGATGATCAACGCGATGACCACGGTGTCTGCCGTCGTATTCCTCTACGCGCCGTCAACAGAGCTGGCCTCGGTTGCCGTGCTCAATATGGATGATGCGGGTGATGTTGCCCCAGCAGCGGCGATGGCGGTGATGATTTTCCTCACGGCTGCTGCGATGCAGTTGATTGTTTTTGCCGCCCAGTATTGTGTGAAAAAACATACGCAAGCTTGGCGCACTCGCTAAGCTCTGCAAATAGTTATCAGTATCGATGGAGAAAAGATGGATCTGAATGTCGTAGGAGCAGGCATCGTCGGTTTGGCGCATGCTTTGATTGCCAGCCAAAAAGGCCTGCGCGTTCGTGTGATTGAAAAAGATCACCGCTGCGTGGGCGCATCGATTAGAAATTTTGGCTTTATCACTGTGACGGGGCAGCGCTCAGGATTGACTTGGCAACGTGCGATGCGCAGCAGAGATGTGTGGCAAAGCCTCGCGAGCGAAGCCGGATTACGCATCGAGCATTGTGGACTGTGGATGCTGGCCAGACAGGCGCTTTCTGTGCCTGTGCTCGAAGCTTTTCTCCAAACGGAGATGGGTTCATCCTGCGAGCTGCATACCAGTGCGCAAGTGCAAGTCAAAGCACCTTGGCTACGCTGTGAGGATGGGATGACAGCGATGTACAGCCCGCATGAGTTGCGCTTTGAATCCAGCATCGTGATCCCGCGCATCGCGGCATGGCTGCAAGAGCGCTATGGCGTGGAGTTTCAATGGGCGCAAGATGCTTTGGAAGTGCAGGGCGGCACGGTGCGCACTGCCACGCATCGTTTTGAAGCCGAGCGAGCAGTCCTGTGCCCTGGCACGTATCTGAATGGCATTGCGCGCCCTTGGCTGAAAGATTTTGCTTTGCACCTCACGCGCTTGCAGATGCTGCGCGTGCGGCCTCCCACTGGCTTCAAGCTGGATGCAGCGGCCATGAGTGATTTGAGCTTGGTGCGCTATCTGGGCTACGCTAAGTTGCCACAGGCTCAGGCATTGCTGGCGCATTTGCAACAAACCGAGGCTCAAAGCTTGGCCGATGGCATCCATTTGATTGCTGTGCAGAGCGAGGATGGCAGCTTGGTTGTGGGCGATTCACATCATCCGCACGCGACGCCAGATCCTTTCAGCAGCGACGCGGTGGACGCTTTGATTCTTCGGCATCTGCGGCAAAGCTTGCGGCTGGATCAGTTTGAGGTGATTCAGCGCTGGACTGGCGTGTATCCCACGGGTATCGATCAAGATGCTGTGATTCTCTCTCCCGATGATCAGCTGCGCATTGCTGTGGTGAGCAGTGGCTGCGGCGCGAGCACGGCATTTGGCTTAGCACAAGACGTTTTTCAAACATGGTGAACACAATGCAAACACTTCCCTCTTTTCAGCATCTCAAAGCCGTTGTTTTCGATTGGGCGGGCACAGTCATTGATTTTGGTAGCTTTGCACCGATGGGTGCTTTCGTGCAGCTCTTTGCGCAAGAGGGTATCCAAATCACCGTGGAAGAAGCACGCGTTCCGATGGGTTTGCCCAAATGGCAGCATATTCAAGCGCTGGGCCTTCAGCCACGTATCGCGCAGCAATGGCACAAGCAATTTGGCCAAGCCATCAGCAACAGCGATATTGATCGCCTGCACGATATCTTCACACCGATGAATGCTGCAGCTGTCTCGCAGCATGCCACATTGATCCCTGGCGTTTCGGATTTGGTGGCATCCCTGCGCTCCAGTGGCTTGAAAATTGGCTCTACCACGGGCTACACGAGGCCCATCATGGCTCAGATGATGCCTTTGGCGGCAAAGCAAGGTTTTACGCCTGATAACTGTGTGTGCGCCGATGATTTGCCTGTGACGCGGCCGAGCCCTTTTGGTATATATCGTGCCATGATGGATTTAAACGTATGGCCTGCGCATCATGTCGTGAAGGTGGATGACACCGTGCCGGGCTTGCTGGAAGGGCAGCATGCGGGCTGCTGGACAGTCGGTGTCTTGGCCAGCAGCAACCACAATGGGCAGACCACCGATCAATGGTTTGCATTGAGCGAGCAGGCAAAGATCGCTCGCCGTGAGCACATCAAATCACAGTTCAAGGCTGCTACGCCAGATTACTGGGTGGATACTGTTGCGGATCTGCCGAGTGTTTTGCAGGAGATGGAATCTCGGCTTGAGCAAGGGTATCGGCCTATACGATGAATGTTTCGAAGGGAATGACAGCGCATCATGTTGAAAGTCGCATCGCACAGAGAGCCATTGCTCCTGAACGCCTCATTGATCGGCAGCGTCGCGCCGGGAATTTTGTCTGAGCTGCGGCCAGAATTCTCGCTAGGCATCACACTCACTTCATTGGACAGCCAATGGCATCTGAGTGGACCAGCTGATCTTGCACTAGCACAGCTGGCGCGGGCATTGCAGGCAGCTGGCCATTGCCCACATTGGCGTGATGAGCTGCTCGGCGTTTACGCGTCACAAGGGCAGATGCTTGGCGCTATTGAGCGTGGAGCAACGCGCATTCTCGGCATTCATACCCAAGCGGTTCACCTAGTGGGTTACTCTGAAAATGGCATTTGGTTACAGCAACGCGCTATGACGAAATCCGATGATCCGGGTAAATGGGATACCTTGTCGGGAGGTATGGTCAGCCGCAATGAGAGCTTTGAACAAGCACTGGAGCGCGAGACTTTGGAAGAAGCTGGCCTGAATGCTTCAGAGCTGCACGAGTTGTTTTACCAAGGCTCATTCGACATCAGCGAAGCCACCGTAGGCGGTCAAGGCTGGCGGCAAGAAACGCTGCACTGGTACAGCGCTCGGCTCTCCTCCAAACACAAGCCGAGAAATCTAGATGGCGAAGTTTTGCAGTTCCAGTGTATTGAGCGCGATATCTTGCAAGAATGGATCGCAGCCGGGAAGCTCAGCAGTGACGCGAGCAGAATTTTTCAAGCCGCCCTGGATCGGCGCTTAATTTGAACCAAGCATTTGCGATATCGATCAAGAGCCGGCAGGAATGCCTGAAAACAAAGCTGCGGCCTTCTGCTTGATCTCTTGCAGCTCCGAAGCCGTTACAGAATACTGCCCCGTGGTTTTGTTGACCTGAATGCTGAATTCCACATCCTTGCCCGCATTGCTGAGCTTGCCGCAGGAAAAATCGTATTCCTCGTTTTCCCAAGGCAAGCCGCTGGTGCCTTCGTCGTAGCCTTGGTATTCCACGCGGCTGATTTCGCCGCTGGCCAAATTGAGCAAAGCGGTGGATGTGATCACTTCGTCAAACAGCTCGTCATCGATATGAATCGGTACTAACAAATCACCTTTTTTGCTCATGCTATTTTCCTAAATCTTGCTTGCTCAACACCGTCAATCACAACATCTTCATTAAACATCGCCGCTGGTCGCACCCACAGGCCTTGCTCGCCATAGAGCGCACGATACAGTGTCAGCGGCTCAAGCGTCTCACTGTGGCGAGCCGTACCCACCACCTCATATTCCATACCCTTGTAATGCCGGTAGCGGCCCAGTGGCGTAGTAATCAAGGCGGGGAGATCGTTGTCTGTCATGGTTGTTTTCAGGCGCAGAGATGGCTTGGGCAGTTGGAGAACAGATCACACGAAGTGCTTGATGACGCACGCCACAAACAGGCCAGCTAGTATAAGCATGGCAGTTTTCATGCGCTGAATTTTGATTTTGAGCAGCTTGCTCTCTTCATGGATGCTGCGCGATGCTTTCTTCAGACCTTTGTAGCGCAGTAAGTGTTGCTTGAGACCGGTGCGTTCCGCGCGCACAGCCTCAAGCATCTCAAACAAACTCTCGACCTGCTGGGTTTGTACAGCTGGCGCAATCTGTTGTGCAGGTGCTTGCGCAGGGCGATATTCGGGGTAATGCTCTCGGGCGACACTGACCAAGGCTTCGAGGCTGCCGGGCGCTGTGCTGCCGTAAAACAGTTCCTCTGAAGATAGGTTTTGGCCATACATGGACTGCGCAATTTCGCTGCCTTCAGCCATATCGTCTGCACTCTTGCCGGCCATATGTCTTTGGCGCGCGAGCGCTGGATCGACCAAACGAACCATGTCCATTTGAATCAGCTCGCGGATCAACGCTTCGATATCGCCAAAGCCTTTGAGATTGCTGACATAGGTGCCGAGGTCCTGCAGTCCATCAACAGCCAGCAAGAGCAGGCGCAAGTGGCGAGGCATCTCGCGGGGATCGCGCTTGATGAGTGCATTTGCGCTCTCGGTGCGCACAACGACAAAATGCCTGTAGAGCGAGAGCTCATTCAAATTCATGGCGACCATGCATCCAACCTATTCATTGAGGGTTTCAGATCTCACGACATCAATTTTGATCTTAGTGGAAATTTAACCCAATGCAACGAATAACTTGTACTTTCACTTAAATGGGACAATACAGCAATGCATCCCCAACAACTCCTAGAAGGCTGTGCCGAGCTGGTCGCGCTCGTTATGCGCTTTGACCATCCGGCCGACAGCATCATTTCCCGTTTTTTCAAAGAGCATCGCGGCTTGGGGCAGCGCGAGCGTGCCACGCTGGCGGAGACGGCCTACAAGGTGCTTCGGCATCGCGCGCTCTATGAGCTGATGGCGCGCAGCGCACCCAAGGGCATGGGCAATGTGCACCGCAAGCTCGCCATGCTGGCTTTTGCTGCGCCACGCGATTACTTGGTGGGCGGCATTCTCCCGCTGGAGCGCGCATGGCTGGAGACCTGTGATGCGCAGATGCAGTCGGGCGAGGGCTTGCTGGATTTGCACAAACACAATTTGCCAGAGTGGCTCGCTATGTTGCTCAAACCGCAACTCGGCGATCAATTCTGGCCGTTGGTGAAAACGCTGAATGAGCCCGCACCACTGGATCTACGTGTCAATGTTTTTAAGGGAAATCGTGAGGCAGCTGGGAAAGAACTCACGCAAGCTGCTATCAAAATTGAAGTGACGCCCTTTTCCCCTTGGGGTTTGCGAATTCATGGCAAACCGGCTTTGAACCAGCTTGATGTCTTCAAAGAAGGTCGCGTGGAAGTGCAAGATGAAGGCTCGCAACTGCTGGCCTTGCTCACAGGCGCCAAGCGCGGCGAGATGGTGGCCGATTTTTGTGCAGGCGCAGGCGGCAAGACATTGGCGCTCGGCGCGATGATGAAAAACACCGGGCGGCTCTACGCTTTTGACACCTCACAAAAACGCTTGGATGGCATGAAGCCTCGCTTGGCGCGCAGCGGCTTGTCGAACATTCACCCGGTGTGCATTGCCCATGAGCGCGATGAGCGCATCAAGCGCCTGGCTGGCAAGATGGATCGCGTCTTGGTGGATGCGCCTTGTAGCGGCTTAGGGACTTTGCGGCGTAATCCTGATCTGAAATGGCGACAGAAAGAAAGCGATGTGGTGGAGCTTGCAGTTTTGCAAGCCAAGATTTTGCAAAGTGCTTCGCGCTTGGTCAAAAGTGGTGGCCGCTTGGTCTATGCCACCTGTAGCTTGCTGCAGGAAGAGAATGAAGTGATTACGCAGGCTTTTGGCGCGGCCAATCCCGATTTCATGCCAATGGAAGTGGGCGAGATTTTGACGGCTCAGAAGATTGAGAAGGCCGAGACTTTGTGCAGCAGTGAAGGCGATGCTGCAGCGCGTTACCTGAGGCTTTGGCCACAGTTGCACAGCACGGATGGATTTTTTGCTGCGGTGTGGCAGCGCAGGTAAGGTTACTGAAAACCAACAGCCGGACGCAGAAGACGCAAAGGTTTCGCAGAGGACGCAAAAAAGAAAATGCAAATACAGACTAGTGTCGCGTCACGCCTGAAATGGCGGCATATCGCAAAGCCATCGGTGGGCAGGGCTAGGCGTAAAACGCAGCTCATGCTGGAGCATGGGCAAGTTTTGCAACGACGCCATGCACATCGAGGGCAAGCGAGATGCGACATTTCAGGCGTGACGCGACACTAGTGCTAGCAGCTAGAGCGCCATTATCTGATTTGTATTCCTTTGGTATTTTTTCTGCGTAAGCTTTGCGTCTTCTGCGTCCGGTATTCGGCTGTTTTACGCTCCTAGCGTCGCAAAAACTTCAGCATCTGCGCATCATCATCATCCGCCATGCCAGCTTCAAGTGCCTGAGCAAATAGGCCTGTAGCTACTTCGCCCACAGCATTGGAGCAACCCACATCTCGCGCCGCTTGCATCGCCAGTTTGGAGTCTTTGGCCAGCAAAGTCATGTGAGCGCCGGGCGGATGCACATCGCCCGCCAAGGCGCGGCGCATGCGCTCGGAGCCGATCCAACTTTGGCCGCTGGATTGTTCGATCACATCGAGTGTGCGGCTGGCATCTAAGCCCAGCTTTTGCGCCATGGCCATGGCTTCTGCTGCGCCCGTGAGATTGATCGCGGCGAGCAGGTTGTTGACCAGCTTGGTGCGCGCGCCATCGCCCAAGCGCTGGCTCACGTGGAAGAGTTTGCTGGACAGATCACGCAACAGCGGCTCATGCTGCTTGAAGAGTGTATTTTCGCAAGCCACCATCAGGCTCATGCTGCCGTCTTGCGCACGCTTAGGGCCGCCAGACATCGGCGCTTCGATCAAGGCTACGCCGTGTGAGCCGAGCAAAGCAGCAAAACGCTCCACATCTTGCGGCGAGATCGTTGGGCAGAGTATCACCGTGTGGTTTTGCAGATCCTGTGGTGATGCTTTAAGAAGGCCATCAGCGCCCAGCAACACATCTTGCACTTGCGCGCTACCGACGACGCAAATGATGGTTGCTCCTGATTTGATAGCTGCTTGCGCAGGTTTGATGACGGCTAACGCCCCTTTTTGCTCTAAAAATCGCTCTTTAGCAGCATCAATATCGCAGACATGCACCGCATAGCCGCGCGCGAGCAGATTGAGCGCTATGCCGCCGCCCATATTGCCTGCGCCAATGATGGAGACCGTTCTTTCCATCATCACAGCATCAGGTCTGCATGAGGCGTTTAGATTTGGCGATTGACATCAAAATGCCCAAGCCCAGTCCAAGCGTGACCATCGCCGTGCCGCCATAGCTGATGAAGGGCAGAGGCACGCCCACCACGGGCAAGATGCCGCTGACCATGCCCATGTTGACAAACGAGTAAGTGAAGAAAATCGTGGTGACTGCACCCGCGAGCAAGCGGGAAAACATCGTAGGCGCATCCAGCGCGATCATCAGGCCGCGCAAGATCAAAAAGATGTAGCTGCCAATCAAGAGCAGATTGCCGAAGAGGCCAAACTCTTCGGAAAAAGCCGCAAAGATGAAATCGGTGGTGCGCTCGGGAATAAATTCCAAATGGGTTTGCGTGCCTTGCATGAAGCCCTTGCCAAACATGCCGCCCGAGCCAATGGCGATCATGCCTTGGATGATGTGAAAGCCTTTGCCCAGCGGATCGCGTGTGGGATCAAGCAAGGTGCACACACGTTGGCGCTGGTATTCATGCAGCACCTTCCAATCCATGCCGTCTTGGCACAGATGATCGCCAAACACCACGATCAAAATCAAGCCGATCGCCCCCAAAATCACAGGAGGCGCAATCAATTTCCAAGGCAAGCCTGCAAAGAAAATCACGGCTAAGCCAGCAAAAAGCACGAGCAGCGCTGTGCCCAAATCGGGCTGCTTCATGATGAGCCCCACGGGCACCGCGAGCAACACGCCAGCCACCAAAAAATCCAGCGGCCGTAGCTGCCCCTCACGCTTTTGAAACCACCAAGCCAGCATCAGCGGCAGGCCGATTTTGAGAATTTCACTCGGCTGAATCGTGATGCCCACATTCACCCAGCGCGTTGCGCCCTTTTTCGTGATGCCAAAAAGCGCCACTGCAATCAAGAGCGCCACACCCGCCACATAAATCGGCACGGCAAAGCTCATGATGCGCTGGGGTGAGACCTGCGCAACGATAAACAAAATCGTGCCTGCGATCAGCATATTTCGGCCATGATCCACAAAGCGCGTGCCATGGTCATAGCCCGAGGAATACATCACCAGCATGCCTGCCAATGCCAGCAGGAGTACGGCGAGAGAGAGTGGGCCGTCAAATCCCTGAAACAGCGGCAGTAAGCGCTGATACCAACGGGGTTGATCAAAGACGGCGCGCATCGCGTACTACTTGGTGTGTTTACAGGCCTACGGATGCGCGATCCACCGTCCAGTTTTGCCCGCCTTGCGAAGCAATCTTGATCGCGCCAATTTTGTTACCCAGCTCGCAGCAGCGCTCCAGACTCCAGCCACGCTCCAAGCCGAAGAGCAAAGCAGCGCGGAAGGCATCGCCGCAGCCTGTGGGGTCAACGATTTCAGTTGCTTTCACGCCCGGCACATGCACTTTGTTGCCCTTCGTCCACACTTCGCAGCCTTGATCTGCAAGCGTGACGACGAGGCCTTTAACTTTGTTGGAGACTTCGGCCATCGACCAGCCCGTCTTCTCAGTCAGCATCGCGCCTTCGTAATCGTTGACCGTCACGTAATCAGCCATCACGATCAGCTCGCGGTGCTCTGCGCCGTTGAACACGGGCAACTGCTGGCCAGGATCGAAGATGAAGCCAATGCCGGCGGCCTTGAATTGGTGCGCATGATCCCACATCGCATCGCGGCCATCTGGCGAGATGATGCCGATGCTCACGCCTTTGGCTTTCTCGGCAGGAGCAATCAGATTCTTATGCGCATTGGCCATCGCGCCCGGATGAAAGCCGGTGATTTGGTTATTGCCCCGGTCTGTCATGATCGTACAAAGCGCGGTGTAGCTGGTGTGGTCCACCATGATCAGGCGTGTATCGATGCCCATTTTCTGGAAGCGATCCAAATAGTCGCTCGCATCCGGGCCTACAGCGGCCATGGGCAAGGGATCGCCGCCGAGCTGCTTCAAGGCATAGGCGATGTTGCCAGCGCAGCCGCCATATTCTTTGCGCATGCCGGGCACATAGAAAGACACGTTGAGCTTGTGAATTTGATCAGGCAGGATTTGCTCTGCGAAATCGCCCATGAAGGTGAGAATGGTATCGATGGCGACTGAGCCGCAGATGATGGCAGACATGTTGTTTGTGTTCTCGTTAAAAGCTTAGGGATAAAAAGCCAGCACGCGATAGCCTTGAATACGGCGATTGGCGAGCTGTGTGGTGTCGATCTGCAAGGTGAGGCTTCCGGCCATGTCTTGCGTGGGTGCTAGCGCGCTGAGGCTTGAGCCTAGATCAGCGGGTGAGAGAACGCGGCGCACAATGGGCTGATCTTGCGCATCTTGCAAGCTCAGTTCCACATGTGGCGCAGCTACAGGCAGTGTGCCAATGTTTTTAAGCGTTACCGCTAAACGGTAGCTTTGCGTCACGGCTTCCAGCTGGGCGTTGTTTTTATTGATGCGATTAAAGCTTGATGAATCCACGGCAATCGATTCAATGCGCTTCAAGGGCTCGACCTTGCAACCAGCCTCTTTGCAAAGCTGCTCAAGCCACGGCTTGGTTTGCGGCCACTGCGCTGCTATTTGGTCTTTCTCTTGCAGAACGATTTGCAGCGCTAGCGCAGCTAAGAGCACAAGGGCCACGAGCGCCAAACCGAAGCGCATCCAGGGCGAGCGCCAGCGCGCTGCGCGCTGCGCTTGTTGTACGAATTGCGGCATGGCTTGCAGCTCCAAGCTCACAGGAGGCGCATCAGTGTTGCTGTGCGCACTCGCATCCATACCGGGCAGTGTATGCAAAGACGCCATTTCCTGCGTATCGGCGGCGACAGACTCGGGGCGTGCAGGGTATTCGGACGGCGTCCAACTGCTGGTAGAAGGCCCCGCTTCGCTATCTAGCTCGCCACTGTTGCGCAGCTTGCCGGGTCGAAAGGCTTGCGAATCTAGATGCGATGGCGCGGGAACAGCGAGCGCATTGCTGGCTTCTTTGGTCAACCCGATGGGTTTTGACGGCTTGGCCCTGTTCTCGTCTTTAGCGGGCAAAGAGGTGGGTACATTGGCAGCGGCAAAAGCTTCTAATAGGGCCTCTCGATCTCTGGCATCGAAGGCGCTATCGCGAAGGGAATCTGCATCTTTAACGGGGGTGGCTGTTGGCGCTTGTGCTGCGAAGGCAGCGGGCGTTCGTGCTTCATTTGCTACGGGCGCGGGGGCGATCGGCAGCGGCGTTTCCACCAGATTGGATTGAGCGTCAAACACTGCGGCACATTGGCCGCAGCGTACCCAGCCCTCAGAAATTTTCAGTTGATCAGCCACCACCTTGAACAAGGTGCCGCAAGAGGTACAGCGCGTGACGAGACTCATGGCTGTGATTGTAGTTGTGTCAGTGGCTACAAAAAAACCGCCCGTAGGCGGTTTTTCTCTGCTTAGCGTTGCTTATTTAGGAGCAGATGCGCCAGGTGCTGCTGCAGTAGCCGTATCAGCAGGCTTCGCGCGTTCTGGCACCGGGAAATTGCCGCCAGCGGCATTCGTCATGTAAACCACCGCGCGGCCAATCTCGGCATCTTCCCAATCGCCGCCACCTTGCGCGCCCATCGTGCCCTTGCCTTTGAGGGCGGAGGTGAGTAGAGCGTCATAACCTGTCTTGATACGCGCGCCCCAGGCTGCAGCATCGCCGAACTTAGGCGCTGCAGCGACTGCACCACCGTGGCAAGCCACGCATTGGGCTTTGTAAACGACTTCACCAAGCGCTAGGGGGCGGTTGGCATCACGAACTTCTACCGTGCCAACCTTGGCAATGCGCATTTCCACCGTTTTTGCCAGCTCTGCTTGAGTCAAGCCGCCCAATTCGCTACCGCTGCTGGCGGGTTTGGCATACGAGAGTACAAAGTACACCAAGCCAATGATGATGAAAACTGGGGCGATGAAGGAGAAAATCACCGTGACCAGCAATTGCGTTGGCGTTTTGATGGGGCCTTCGTGGTGTTCGTGATCTGCGCTCATGGGAATTTGGGGCTAAAAATTGGATATAGCCTGAGATTATAACGGTGCAGGAGCTGCCGTAAGGGGTAAACCCTGCGCCGCCTCGCTGAGCCTTAGTTTTTCTTCACGCCGGTCTTGAGCTCGCCCAAAGCCGCAAATGCCTTGGGCTTTTCATTCAAGGCAGCATCGTATTCTTCGCTGCTGGAATGTAGCTTTACTGGCACGGGGCAAACATCATGGGTTGGGACATAGGGCAAGGCCATCAGCAGCTCATCTTCGATCAGCTCCAGCAGATTGAATTGCTTGGAGGCGACGAGCAAATCTTCCTCCGCATCGTCATCTTGCGCGTTGGCCTCTGCCTCATCTTTCACAAAGCGGAAGCTATGCTCGGCATCGATGCTGTGCTGCATGCCTTGCAAGCAGCGCTGGCATTGCAAGGGAATCTGTGCTTGGAGCGAGAGATGCAACCAGCTTTGCGCTGCGCCGCCAGTGACTGCCACGCTCTCGCCACTGGCTTGCCAGCTCACATTGGACACGGTTTTTGAAGCTAAACTGGCCTCTTGCTGGTATAGATCCTGCGAGAGGCGCTCTAATTTTGATAGCGGAAACTCACCTTCCAATTGCGCGGCATTCTGCGCAAAAGCGCGCACATCAAGGCGGTCGGGGCGGAAAGTGATGGAACTCATAACAATTCGAGAGTGTAAGAGAATCAGGGGATGGATCAGCTTTCTCGCTCTCTCGTGCTCGGCTCCACCTCGCGCTACCGGCGTGAACTGCTCTCACGCCTGAATGTGCCCTTTGAAGTGGCAGCGCCCGATGTGGATGAAACGCCCTTGCCGGGCGAGCTGCCCGCCGCGCTCGCGCAGCGCTTGGCTTTGGCTAAAGCGCAGGCCGTGGCAGCAAAATTCCCCAAAGCCGTAGTCATCGGCTCTGATCAAGTGGCCGATCTGCATGGGCAGCCGCTGGGTAAACCGGGCACGCATGAGAGAGCCGTCGCCCAACTTCACCAGATGCGCGGCCAAACCGTGATCTTCCAAACCGCGCTGGCTGTGGTTTGCTTGGAAAGCGGCTTCATCCAACAAGACATTGCCGCCGTGCGCGTGGTGTTTCGGGATTTGAGCGATACGGAGATTGAAACCTATCTGCGCATTGAGCAGCCGTATGACTGTGCGGGCAGCGCTAAGAGCGAAGGTTTGGGTATTGCGCTGCTGGAGCGAATCGACAATGACGACCCGACGGCGTTGATCGGCTTGCCGCTGATCCGCACAGCGCGGATGATTCGTGCGGCTGGGGTGAAGTTGCTTTAATCTGACCATCTAAAAATACCAAACAGCCGGACGCAGAAGACGCAAAGGTTACGCAGAAGAAATACCAAAAAAATGCAAAGAAAATGAAGTCAAAATCCTCTTTGTGTTTTTGCTTTTTCTTTTTTGCGTCTTTTGCGTAACCTTTGCGTCTTCTGCGTCCGGTATTTTCTTTCTTCCCTCAAGTGAACAACTCAACCCAATCAAAGCTGATTCTCGTTCCAGCACCTCTAGATTTCGGCTGCGAAGCGCAAGCCCCGATCACGGATGTGTTGCCGCTCGCGACGATTCAAACCGCCAGCCGCATCACCCACTGGATCGCCGAAAACGCCAAGAGCTGCCGGGCAGTGATCAAGCGCATTGGCGAGGTGCAGTCGCTCACATTACCGCTGCAGCAACACAGCATCACCGAGCTGCCCCGCCAAGTGCATAAGAAAGGCGACCACGCAGGTGCATTCGATGCCAAGCCGTTTCTGCAAGCTGCGATCAAGCAAGCCTTGGACAACGGCGCGCAAGAGATCGGCTTGATCAGCGAAGCCGGCATGCCCGCCGTGGCTGACCCTGGCAGCTCCATCGTGCGCGCCGCGCATGCGCTCGGGCTCACGGTGCAGCCCTTGGTCGGCCCCAGCTCTTTGCTGCTGGCTTTGGCGGCCAGCGGCCAAAACGGACAAAGCTTCGCTTTTGTCGGCTACTTGCCTATTGACGCTGCTGAGCGCATTCAGCGCATCCGCGCCCTTGAAGCTCTCGCCAAAAAAACCGGCCAAACCCAGCTCTTCATCGAAGTGCCGCACCGAAATAGCGCGCTTTGGCAAGCTTTGCTCAGCAGTCTGCAATCCAACACCTACCTTTCAGTCGCTAGCGGCTTGAGCTTGCCTAACGCCCAAATCCGCAGCGCCACGGTGGCCGATTGGAAACACCGCGCTGCGCCTGATGCTGCATTGCCTTGCGTGATGGCGATTGGCGTATAAAAATACCGAATACCGGACGCGGAAGACGCAAAGGTTACGCAAAAGACGCAAAAAAGAAAATACAAAATTTAGGTTGAGAGTCCCCTTTTTCTTTTTGGTATTTTTTCTGCGTAACCTCTGCGCCTTCTGCGTCCGGAAGTTTTGTCTTTCCTCTTCACCTCACTTAGCACTATGAAAATCATCATCCTAGGCGGCACAGGCTTCATCGGCCGCCATATCTGCGAAAAACTCGTCCGCGCTGGCCATGAAGTCACTGTGCCCACCCGCAAACTCGAAAACGCCCGCGAGATTCAAATGCTGCCGCGTTTGCAGCCGGTGCTTTGCAATGTGCATGACGCAGCGCAACTCGCGCAGGCCGTAGCTGGCCACGAAGTGCTGATCAATCTGGTGGCCATCCTTCACGGAAGCGAAGAGGAATTTGAGCGTGTGCACGTGAAGCTGCCGCAGAGGATTGTGGCCGCTTGCAAGGCGGGCGGTGTGAAGCGTATTGTGCAAATGAGCAGCTTAGGCGCTGCGATGGATGCGCCCTCGCAGTATTTGCGCAGCAAGGGGCGTGGCGAAGAGGTGTTTGCTGCAAGCGGGCTTGATGTGAACATCCTGCGCCCCAGCGTGGTGTTTGGCGAGGGCGACAAGCTGCTCAATGTGTTTGCGCAATTACAGCAAACCTTTCCGTTTGTGCCGCTGGCTGGCAGCGAAGCGCAGTTTCAGCCGGTGTGGGTGGAGGATGTGGCGCAAGCTGCTGTGCAATTAGCGCTCTGTGATCACTATAAAAACAATAGCGCCTCGCGCAGTATTTATGCCGGCGAACAGCCAAAAATCTTTGAAATTGCAGGAAAAAAAGTGCTCAGCTTGCGGCAATTGTTTGAACTGGCTGGTCAATGCGTGGGTGCGCAGCGCCCGATCATTCACTTGCCTGATGGTCTTGCTCGCATGCAAGCTTGGGCCATGGAAAAGATGCCCGGCCCCACTCTGATGAGTCGCGACAATTTGGATTCCATGAAGTCCGCGAATGTAGCCAGCGGTAAGCTGCCCGGCCTCGCCGAGCTGGGGATTGATGCAGCAGGGATTGAAGCGATTGCACCGACTTACCTCAAGCCGAAGAGCAAGATGGATCAGTTTCGCAAGAGTGCATCCCGGTAATCAGCCGCGTGCATGAAAGGCCGCGACATCAATCCTTTTCACTCTTTGCATCAATAGACGCAAGGCTTCATGGCATATTGCACATTGAAAGGCAAGATCATGAAACTCTATATCGGCAACAAAAACTATTCCTCTTGGAGCATGCGCCCTTGGGTCATGCTCAAAAACGCGGGCATTGCCTTTGAAGAAGTCAAGCTGCGCTTTGACAGCATGGACAAGGGCTCAGATTTCAAAAATGCGATTGAGAAAATCAGCCCGGTGGGCAAAGTGCCGGTGCTCGTCGATGGCTCGCTCACGGTGTGGGACACGCTGGCCATTGCTGAATACGCGGCAGAGAGCTTTCCCGAAAAGCAACTTTGGCCAACGGACAAAGCCCAGCGCGCCAGAGCGAGAAGCATCTGCGCTGAAATGCACAGCGGCTTCACGAATCTGCGCGGCGCTTGCATGATGAACATCGAGGCTCATCTGCCTGAAGTGGGTGCATTGGTACTACGCGACAAGCCCGGCGTGGTAGCTGATGTGCGCCGCATTGAAACGATCTGGAGCGAATTGCTCACCGCGCACGGCGGCCCGTATCTCTTTGGCACACGCTTCACCATTGCCGATGCCTACTTCGCACCCGTGTGCATGCGCTTCAAAACCTATGCGCTTTCAACCAAGCCGCAGATCAACGCGTATATCGAGATGATCCGCAGCGCGCCGGGTGTGAAAGAGTGGATTGCTGATGCGCTGGTGGAAAACGATTTCAGAGATTTTGAAGAGCCGTATCGATTGAAGCGCTGATATCGTTGATCGAAGAAAAAGCCAATACCGGACGCAGAGGACGCAAAGGTTACGCAGAAAACGCAAAAAAAAGACAAGAAAAAAACTGGATTTCTTTCTTGTCTTTTTGGTATTCCTTATGCGTAACCTCTGCGTCTTCTGCGTCCGGCTGTTCAAGAAT
Source organism: Comamonadaceae bacterium (assembly GCA_013297925.1). Classification (GTDB taxonomy): domain Bacteria; phylum Pseudomonadota; class Gammaproteobacteria; order Burkholderiales; family Burkholderiaceae_C; genus JANMDU01. The sequence continues at coordinate 7,787 of JAAFJC010000032.1, read as the reverse complement.
GCCGTGGCTTCAAGAATCCGCCTTGATCCCCGCCTGCTTGGCCACCATCGCCCATTTCTGCTGCTCGGCTTTGATGAAATCGGCAAACTTCTGGATGCTTCCGCCGCCGTCTTCCGCGCCGAATTGATCCATTTTTTCTTGTACATCGGGCATGGCCAGCACTTTGTTCACGTCTTCATTCATGCGCTGCGCCATGGCTGGCGGCATCTTGCCGGGGCCCATCAGGCCGTACCACACGGTGGCCTCGAAGCCTTTGAAACCGGACTCATCCATCGTGGGCACATTGGGGTGGCCTTTGGCGCGTTTGAGGCGCGTTTGTGCAATCGCAATCGCTTTGCCGCCTTTCACATGCGGTGTGGCGGAGGTCATGGTCTCGAAGCAATAGTTGACTTGGCCGCCGATCAAATCGGTAATCGCAGGGCCTGAGCCGCGATAGGGAATGTGCAGCGCAAACACTTTGGCTTGCAGCTTGAACATCTCCAGTGCGAAATGCTGCGCTGAGCCGCCGCCGGCGCTGGCAAAGCTCACCTTGCCGGGATTGGCGCGGCATTCAGCCACCAGCTCTTGCACGGTGCGAGACTTCTGATTGGCATTGCTGATCAGCATATTCGGCGTCACACCCACCATGCTGATCGGCGCGAAATCTTTGCTCGCGTCGTAGCTGAGCTTTGTGCCTGCGCCTACGCTGTTGAGCGCGGGAGCTAGCGCGTGGCTGTTGATGTGCGCCATGAGCAGGGTGTTGCCATCTGCGGGCTGTTTGCTCACAAAATCTGCGGCGATCACGCCGGCGGCTCCCGCGCGGTTTTCTACAACGATGCTGTTGCCCCACATGACTTGCAGCTTTTGCCCGACCACGCGCGCCAAGGCATCCGTGCCACCGCCAGGTGGGAAGCCGACGATGATTTTGATCGGGCCTGTGGGTAGTGTCTGAGCTTGCAGCCAAGGCGTCGCCAGTGAAGCGGCTGTGGCTGTGATGAGGGTACGACGTTGCATGATGTGTCTCCTAGCAATAACTTATGAGGAAAAGTGCTTGATCGCCGGCATAGAATCTGCGCGGAATGCTATTTATTTGATAGTGATTAAACTCATGCTGCCTTGGCCAGTTCTTTCGGCGCAGCATGCCCCGCAAAATAATCCATCGCCGCTTGCACACCGCTACCTGCGAGTTTGATGCCCGAGAGCTTCATGCCCATCTCGCAGCCGCCCAGCGCGGCGATCAGCGTGAGATCGTTGCAATCACCCAAATGCCCAATGCGGAACATGCGGCCTTTGATCTTGCCCAAACCAGTGCCCAGCGAGCAATCAAAGCGCTCATAAATCGTCTTGCGCACCGCATCGGCATCCACGCCCTGCGGGGTGATCACGCCGGTGAGCACGGGGGAATAGACGGAAGCATCTGCGCACTGAATCTCCAAGCCCCAAGCTTTGACCGCCGCGCGCACGCCTTCACCCCAGCGCTGATGCCGCGCAAACACCATCGACAGGCCGCCGTGTTGCGGGTTGAGCAGCATGTCGCAAGCTTCGTTCAAGCCGTAGAGCAAATTGGTGTTCGGCGTGTAAGGCCAGTAGCCGGTTTTGTTCATCTCCACGATTTCGTCCCACGCCCAGAAAGATTTAGGCAGCTTGGCCGTCTTGCTGATCTCCAGAGCTTTCGGCGAAATCGCATTGAAACTGATGCCAGGCGGCAGCATCAGACCTTTTTGGCTGCCGCTCACCGTCACATCCACGCCCCAAGTATCGTGCTTGTATTCGGCGCTGGCCAGGCCGCTGATCGTGTCCACCACCAAGAGCGCGGGGTGGCCAGCCGCGTCGATGGCTTTGCGCACAGCGGCGATATTGCTCGTCACGCCGGTGGAGGTTTCGTTGTGTACCACGCAAACGGCTTTGATGGTGTGGGCTGTGTCGGCCTTTAAGCGTGCCTCGATCATGTCGGCCTGTACGCCTTTGCGCCAGCTGTTGGGCAGGCCAGAGCTTGCATCTGTGCCGGGTAGGGCGATGACCTCGGCATTGAGCTGCAAGCGCGTCGCGAGCTTTTGCCAGAGCCAAGCGAAATGCCCGCTCTCATACATCAGCACATGATCGCCGGGGCTGCAAATATTGGAGAGCGCCGCTTCCCAAGCGCCCGTGCCTGAAGCGGGGTAGATCACCACCGGATGTTTGGTTTGAAAAATTTGCTGGATCTTGGCCAAAACTTGCAAGCCCAACGCGCCAAACTCCGGGCCGCGATGATCAATCGTGGGGTAGCTCATGGCTCGCAAGATGCGATCCGGCACAGGTGAGGGGCCGGGGATTTGCAGAAAATGGCGGCCAGTGGGGTGGAAATCGAGGTTCAGCATGGGATGGCTTTCTAGGATCGAGTCGTGCTATTTTTACATACAAAATACATTTGTCAATCTATTTTTTTGCCGCCGTGTTGGCTTTTTGGTAGGTAGCCCATCAGGTGTGACTGCCCGGCTGGCTCCATGTCCTCCGGCGGCGATTGAGATTTTTGGGTTTTGGCAAAGCTACTGCGCCGCCTCCCCCTTTACTTACGCCAGCCGGGCAGTCACATCTGATGGGCATGGGCGACAAGTGAAGGTATGTGCCTCTGAGATTCAAATTTTCAGCTAGCAAAAAGCGCGGCAGAACGCCCGGGGCGGATGGCGCAAGTAAAGGGGGAGGTGGCGAAACCATCAAACCGGAGAGGGGCAAATTCAAAACGCCACCGGAGGACATGGAGCCATTCGCCCCGGGTGTTCTGTCGTGCCGCCAAAACGAGACAAACTAGACGCATCTTAGTTTGACAAGAGCGCTTTTTGCATACAAAATACTTTAATGACCGCAGAAATCATCACCATCCCCCGAACTGCACTGCATGAGCGTGTGGCAGACCGATTGCGCGAGCTCTTGGTCGAAGGCGCGATTGCGCCGGGTGTCAAGCTCAATGAGCGTGAGCTCTCCGAGCGCTTAGATGTCTCGCGCACGCCTTTACGCGAGGCCATCAAAATGCTGGCCGCAGAAGGTTTGGTGGAGTTGCTGCCCAATCGCGGCGCGGTGGCTGTGAGCTTGAGTGAACAGGATGTGCTCAATACCTTTGAAGTGATGGCTGAGCTCGAAGGCATGTCGGGTGAGCTCGCGGCCAAGCGCATCACAGATAGCGAGCTCGCCGAGATCAAAGCCCTGCATTACGAGATGCTGGCTGCACACACACGAAGTGATCTCTCGGCGTATTACCGGCTCAATTCGCAAATCCACAAAGCGATCAACAGCGCTGCCAAAAATCCGGTTTTGCTCAGTACCTATACCCAAGTCAACGCCCGCTTGCAAGCTTTGCGCTTTCGCTCCAATCAAGACGAAGCCAAATGGAAGCGCGCAGTCAAGGAGCATGAGCAAATGATTGAAGCGCTTAGCGCGCGCGATGGCGCGGCGCTGCGTGCGATTCTTGTGCAACACCTGAACAACAAACGCGATGTGGTGATGGAGCAGATTCGCCATCCATCGTCTTCACAGAATCTCTCCGCATGAACGCTCCTTTGCCTCTCAAAATCACCCAAGAAGTCGTTGCATCGAGCTACGAGCAAGTCTCAGGCATCAGTAACGAAGTGGCCGGCAAACTGGCGCAACGTTTGGCGCAAGAGACGCAGGGCGAAGTCTTGTTTTCTGCGGCAGACAAAGGCCGCTATTCCACCGATGCGTCTATTTACCAAGTGATGCCCGTGGGCGCATTCGTGCCCAAGACTGCGCAAGACGTGGCGCTGGCCGTAGATATTTGCCGCGATCTGCATGTGCCCATCGTGGCGCGCGGTGGCGGCACGAGCCAATGCGGGCAAACCGTGGGCGCGGGCTTGATCATCGATCACAGCAAACACATGCGCCGCGTGCTCTCGCTCGACGTTGAGCAACGCGAAGTGACGGTCGAGCCTGGCATCGTGTTAGATCACCTCAACGCGCAACTCAAACCGCATGGCCTGTGGTATCCAGTGGATGTATCCACCAGCGCCCAAGCCACGCTCGGCGGCATGGCTGGCAACAATTCTTGCGGCTCGCGCAGCATTGCTTATGGCAATATGGTGCACAACGTGCTCGGCGCGGATGTCTTGCTCTCGAATGGGCAAACGCTGCAAGCCGGCAACTATGCGGCCAGCGGCGGCTTGGCGCGCATCATGGGCGATCATGTGAAGCAATTGGCCGACGATCTGCGCCCGGAGATCGAAGCGCGCTGGCCGAAGGTGATGCGCCGCGTGGCAGGCTACAACCTGGATATTTTTCACAACCAGAATGAGCGGCCTTACACGCAAGATGGCAGCGTGAATCTCGCGCATCTTTTCATCGGCAGCGAAGGCACGCTGGGCATCACGCAGTCGCTCAAGCTGCGCCTTTCCCCCTTGCCAAAAACCAAAGTGCTGGGCGTGGTGAATTTCACCAGCTTTCATAAAGCGATGGATTCAGCGCAGCATATCGTCAAGCTGGGTGGAGATGGTAGTTTGAGTGCGGTAGAGCTGGTGGATCGCACGATGATCGAGCTCAGCCTGCAAAACCCCGCCTTTGCACCTACGATTCGCACCGCCATCATCGGCCAGCCTGATGCGATTCTTCTGGTGGAATTCTCGGGCGAGAACAAAGCCGTTTTGCTGCCCAAAATCAAGCAACTCGTCGAGCTCATGGGCGATCTTGGCCTGCCCGGCTCGGTGGTGGAGATGGTGGAAGACGCGCCGCAGAAAAATCTCTGGGAAGTGCGTAAAGCCGGGCTCAACATCATGATGAGCTTGAAGGGTGATGGCAAGCCCGTGAGCTTTATTGAAGATTGCGCTGTGCCGCTGGAGCATCTGGCGGAATACACCGATGGCTTGACGGAAGTGTTTGCCAAACACGGCTCGCGCGGCACGTGGTATGCCCATGCCAGCGTGGGCACGCTGCATGTGCGCCCGATTCTCGATATGCGGCGCAGTGGCAAAGACGGTGGCGCAGAAAAAATGCGCGAGATTGCGAATGAGGCCAGCGCCTTGGTGCGCAAATTCAAAGGCGCATACAGCGGCGAGCATGGCGATGGGCTGTGCCGGGGTGAATGGATTGAATGGCAGTTCGGCGCTGAGATCACGCAAGCTTTTGCCAGCATCAAGCAGCATCTCGATCCGATCAACCTGCTTTGCCCTGGTCGAATGGTGGCTACTCCCGCACACCCTATTCCGAAGATGGACGATTCGCGATTCATGCGCTACTCCTCTGGTGCGCAGGGCGATAAGCCTTATCGCGTGATCCCACTCCGGCCTGCGCTCGATTGGTCAGCATGGAATGTGCAAAACGATCCTGTGACGGAGCAGACCACCGCGCCCGGTACAGGCGGCGATCCCGCCGAAGGCTTTGCCAAAGCCGCTGAGATGTGCAACAACAATGGCCATTGCCGCAAGTTCGATGCCGGCACGATGTGCCCCAGCTACCGCGTCACCCGCGATGAGCAACACCTCACCCGTGGCCGCGCCAACACCCTGCGCTTGGCGCTCAGCGGCCAGCTCGGTGATGAAGGCCTAGCAAGCGTTGCCGTGCACGAAGCGATGGATTTATGCGTCGGCTGCAAAGGCTGCAAACGCGATTGCCCCACGGGTGTGGACATGGCCAAGATGAAGGTGGAGTTTCTTCATCACTACAAGGCCAAGCATGGTTACACCTTCAAAGATAAGCTGATTGCGAAACTGCCAGAGTACGCAGGCTTTGCATCGAAGCTCGCACCGCTGCTGAATCTGCGCGACAAGATTCCGGGCTTGGCAATGCTGAGCGAGAAGCTACTCGGCTTGTCTGCCAAGCGCAGCTTGCCGCAATGGCAGCGCAAGACTTTTTGGAATTCGACACCTCAGATTGCATCGCGAGAAGCTGTGTTGCAATCTGCCAAAGGCGTGGTGCTGTTTGTCGATACCTTCAATGGCTTCTTTGAATCTGAGAACGCTATTTCAGCCTTAAAAGTGCTGATCGCCGGCGGATACACTGCGGGAGTAGCTACTAAAAAAGGAGCGGGCGATAACAAGCCACTGTGCTGCGGGCGCACTTATTTGGCCGGTGGTATGGTGGATCAAGCTCGTGAGAAGCTGCGCGAACTCATCGCTGAGCTGCTGCCCTACGCACAAAAAGGTATCGCCATTGTGGGTTTGGAGCCTAGCTGCTTGCTCACCTTACGCGATGAGGCTTTGGTAATGGGCCTAGGTGCAGATGCCAAGCTCGTGAGCGAGCATGCTTATCTGTTCGAAGAATTTTTAGCAAGAGAAGCCAAGGCGGGGAGGCTAGATGCACTCAAAGCAAAGTTAGCGCCGGCAAAGCAGCCGATCTTGCTGCACGGCCATTGCCATCAAAAAGCTTTTGATGCGGTGAGCCCGATCATGGAAGTGATCAAGCTCATCCCCGATGCCAAACCCGAGTTGATCGAAAGCAGCTGCTGCGGCATGGCCGGCAGCTTCGGTTATGAGGCGAGCCATTACGAAGTGAGCATGCAAATGGCTGAGCTGAGCTTGCTACCAGCAGTGCGCAAACAGCCGAATGCAGTTGTGGTGGCGGATGGCACCAGCTGCCGCCACCAAATCCACGATGGCGCAGGGCGCGAGGCGATTCATGTGGCGAGGCTATTGGCTGGGCAGCTTCGCTGAACACAAAAACCAATACCGGACGCAGAAGACGCAAAGATTACGCAGAAGTAATACCAAAGAGACAAAAAGAAAGTCAAGTTCATTTTCTTGAATTTTCTTTTTTTGCGTCTTCTGCGCAACCTTTGCGTCCTCTGCGTCCGGCTGTTTTTGTCTTAGGAGTGTTTTTTCTTCAGCAACCGTGGCAATACCAAAACAGCCACAATCACGCAGAGCAAAAACAGCGATCCCGGCCGCTCGACAAACACCGTCCACTTGCCCTCGCCAATCGACAGCGCATTGCGCATCTGAGCTTCCGCCAAAGGCCCCAGAATCAAGCCGATGACAACGGGAGCCGTGGGGAAATCGAAGCGGCGCATCAACAGCCCAAGCAAACCAATGCCCCAAAGCAGCACCAGATCAAACGCGCTTTGGCGCATGCCATACACACCCACGGTGGCGAAGATCAAAATGCCGGCGTACAAATGCGCCTTCGGGATTTTGAGCAACTTGACCCACAAGCCCACCAGTGGCAGATTCAAAATCAGCAGCATCACATTGCCGATGTAAAGCGATGCAATCAGCGCCCACACGAGCGCGGCGGAGCTGGTGAAGAGTTGGGGTCCTGGCTGGATGCCATAGCTTTGAAACGCGCCCATCAGCACGGCGGTGGTGTTGGATGTGGGGATGCCTAGGGTGAGAAGGGGAATCAAAGTGGCGGTGATTGCGGCGTTGTTAGCTGCTTCAGGCCCGGCCACGCCTTCAATCGCACCTTTGCCAAATTCTTCGGGATTCTTCGATAGTTTTTTCTCTGCTGCATAAGAGAGGAAGGTAGGAATCTCGCTGCCGCCTGCGGGGATCGTGCCGAAGGGAATACCAATCGCCGTGCCGCGCAGCCAAGCGGGCCAAGAGCGTTTCCACTCCTGCGCCGTCATATGCACTTTGCTCATCGGGTTTTGAAACTCAACTTCTTTGCCTTGATACAGCGCCAAATACAGCGCCTCGCCAATCGCAAACAAACCGACCGCCACCAGCACGATCTCGATGCCATCAAGCATCTCGGGCACGCCGCCCGTGTAGCGCGGCTGGCCGGAGATTTGATCGAGGCCGACCAAGCCCATGGCCAAGCCGATAAAGAGCGCCACCACGCCGCGCAACACGCTGCCACCCAGCACCGCACTCACCGCGCAAAACGAAAGC
>JAAFJC010000031.1 GCA_013297925.1 Comamonadaceae bacterium | reverse complement strand
GCCGCCCGGCGTGTTGGGTGCGCAACTCTCGCATGTGGCCATGGCGCGAGCCATTGATGCCGCTGCTGTGCGGATGCCCGAGATTGGGGCCACGAGCTTCCAACAAGCCTACCGAGGCTGCAAGCGAGCCTTGCTCAGCTTCAGTCAGCGCCTCCCACCATGCCTCAAACTCATCGGTGTATTCAACTTCCCAAGTCATGTCTGAATATAGCCCAGAGAGAATATTCCGTCAAGTGAATATTTTGACCGACTAGCCACCGCCACGCTGCATATAGAGATCGAAGCGTTTCATGAACGCGTAGCGCTGTTCGTCATTCAGCCCTTCGAAGCGAAATTGCACCAGTAAACGGGGGATTTTGAATAGGGCGATGCGACGAGGCTCGCCGATTTGCCATGAGATATCTAGGTTGCCTGTGCCTAGCTGGGCATGAGCGCTGTTGGATTTTTGTTGCCAAGGGACGTTTCCCATGGCTTCGGGGAGCCAGCCTAGCCATTCGGTTTCTGTGCAGCCCATTTCACGGTCGAATTGGGCGGCGTAATGGCTTTGCATAGAGTTTTAAGAGGAAAAATGGCAGATCGCCGTTATGGATATTACGCGGCGTGCTGTCTAGTCAGTAGTTTGATGGGGAGACATTCTTACATTATGGTGAGAGAAGGCTTCGCCGGTCTCAGCGCGAACGGTCTAGTGTCCCGGCTATCCACCCGCAATCGGTGGCCAGATGGCTAGTACGTCGCCTTCTGCCAGAGTGCGCGTAGCGCGATCTTCTGGGTTGATGTAGTGGCCGTTGACTAGGACGAGATGGACGAGCTTCATGGGGAGGCCGAAGGGCTCGATGATTTGTAGGATGCTTGCGCCTTCGTTCACGTCGAGCTCGACGATGTTGCTGCGGCGGGCGTCTGCGGGCAAATAGTCGGTGAGGGAGGCGAAGAGTTTGAGGGTGATTTTCATGTGATTCGAAAGCCGGGAAATACCATTTTGAACGCAGAGGACGCGAAGGTTACGCAGAAGACGCAGAAAAAACAGCCAAATTTTGTATTTCTTTTCTGCGACCTCTGCGAAGTTTTCGCGTCCTCTGCGTTCGAAAAATGTTTTTGTATTTTTCTAGCGCCCCCGACGAGCCATATCCGCAGCGCCACTCCAGTTGTTCTGCCCCTGTGCCGTAGCAATGTAGGCGGCCATGAGTTGGGTGGGGTCTTTTTGTAGTTTGGCTTTCCAATCGCCGAGGTGCACTTTGCCTTCGACCAAGCCGCGCAGAGCGCCGACGTGATCTGTCCAGCCGATGGAATTGCAGCCGACCATGACGTCGCCTTGGAATTGCATGGAGAGGAGCTTGTAGGCGGCATCGTCTTTCAGCTCGATTTGCTCACCGCCTTTGTCTGCGGCCACGCCTTGCCAGAGGCCGAAGCTGGTGGAAATCAGCCCGAGGGTGTCGAGCACGTTGATCTGCGTGACTTGGCGCAGCGAGCCACCCTGCCCGGCCATGTTGAGCGCGGCGATGCGGGCTTGGTCTGCGGCGTTGGGCTGGATGGCGCTGACCATGTGGCTGCCTGTCATGTGGTCAAAAGCTTCGGCGCAATCGCCTGCGGCATACACATCGGGCATATTGGTTTGCATGCGATCATTGGCAAGCACGCCGGTTTTGCAATCGATGCCTGAGTCTTTGAGGAAGCTAACTGTGGGCTTCACACCGGTGGCGCTGATGATGACATCGGCTTCGATTTTGGTGCCATTGGAGAGCGTGGCTGTCAATGCGGCTCCGCTCTGAGCAATGCTCTCCACGCGAGCGCCTGTGTGCACGGCCACGCCTTGGCTTTCGCACCAGCGCTTGATCATGCCGCCAGCAGCCGGGCCCATCATGCGAGGCACCATGCGGTCGCCCATTTCCACCACGCTGAGTTTGCCGCCAGATTTCGTGCCAATCCTGTTGGCCAATGCTTCCATGATGATGCAGCCGATGAAACCTGCGCCCATTTGCAGCACGCGTGAGCCGGGTTTGACTTTATCGATAATGTGGCGGGCGTCTTGCAGCGTCCAGCAGCTATAGATCCCGGGGAGATCAATGCCAGCAATCGGCGGGCGGGCGGGTGTGGAGCCGGTGGCGATCAAGAGCTTGTCGTATTGCAATTCTTTGCCGTCGGTGAGAACTATCTTTTTAGTAGCGCTCTGCACAGATTTCACGCCGGCGATTAGCCGATTTATCTTTAAATCTTCGTAATGCGTGGCGCTTTTGCGCAGATGCGTGCCCTGCTCGGCGATGTTGCCGACGAGCAAGTAAGGGATGGCCATGCGCGAATACGGCGCTTCTTTTTCATCGCCAATCAAGGTGATCTGCGCGGCGGACTGGGCTTTGCGAAGCGTCTCAGCAGCAATCACGCCTGCCGGGCCTGCGCCTATAACTATGTGATGCATTTTTTGCTCTCTTAGGGGGATACAAATACAAATACCGGACGCAGAGAACGCAAAGGTTACGCAGAAGACGCAAAAGAAAACCGAAAAGGTATTTTCTGCGTTCTCTGCGTAACCTTTGCGTCTTCTGCGTCCGGCTGTTCGGTATTCACTACCTAGCTAGCCAACACAGCTAACTAGACAGCAAATGATCACAAGCCCAGCCGCTCTTTCGTCTTCGCCGTAGGCCGGCCTTCTGGATCCCAGCCGCGTACCTCGTAGTATTTGGGCAGCATCTTGGCCAGTTCGCTCACTTTGCCTTTGGTGGGGCCGCTGGTGGCGGCTTCGGTCAACAGGCGCTTGGGCAGCGTGTCGTCTTTATGCGTGAAGCCGGCGGCGTTGTTGAATTCGCGCTCCATGTTCCAGATGCGCTCGCCGATTTTCTCTAGCTCTTCGGTGGTATAGCCGGTGTCGCAGGCGGCTTGCATTTGTGGCGCGAGATCGGCCAGGCCCCAAGCGAAGGTGGTGAAGACGCAGAGGCCAGAGGAATCGAAAGCGGCTGTGGCATCTTGGAAGGCTTTGACCAATTCTGGCTTGCCTTCGTGCTCCAGCGGATCGGTCTTCACCGGGATGCCGAGCACTTCAGATGCGATGGTGTAGCCGCGCAGATGGCAGCCGCCGCGATTACTGGTGGCATAAGCCAAGCCGATGCCTTGGATGCCGCGCCCGTCGTAGGCGGGGAATTCTTGGCCTTTGCTGCTCATGGAGAGATCAGGGTGGCCGTATTTGGCGCAGAGGCGCTTGGAGCCTTGGCCGATTTCTTTGCCGAAGCCTCGGCCATTCACCGTCTCTTCCGCGAAGAAAGCCAATGCCTGCGCTGAGCCGAACTTGGCTTCAATACCGATCTGCTCTTTGGTGAGCACGCCCATTTCATAAAGCTCCATCACAGCGCCCACCGTGGTGCCAAAGCTGATCGGATCAATGCCTTCTTCGTTGCAAAGTACGTTGGCATATTGCAGCGCATCCAGATCTTTCACGCCATTGGCCGCGCCCAGCGCCCAAGCAGCTTCGTATTCCAGGCCGCCAGAAGCGCCCCAGTATTGCGGCTTGTTTTGGACGGTGAAGTGGTCTTTGTCAATCGTCTGGATGCGGCCGCAGGCTATCGTGCAGCCGAAGCAGGCTTGGTTGGTCACCAAAGGTTTTTTGCCATCGGTGGGGCGTGGCGTGGCCATGGCCTCGGCAGAAATATCTTTCGCACCTTCGAATTGATTGTTGCGGTGATTGCGGGTGGGCAGCGCGCCCACTTCGTTGATCACGTTCATCAGCACTTGCGTGCCATAGGTGGGCAAGCCTTGGCCGGTAACGGCGTTTTCGGCCAAGATTTTCTTCTTCTCGAAAGTGACTTTCATGAACTCCTTCGGATCGCGGATATTGCCCACGCCCTTGGTGCCACGCACGGCAATTGCTTTGAGATTCTTGCTGCCCATCACCGTGCCCACGCCGGAGCGGCCAGCAGCGCGATGCAGATCATTCACCACGGCGGCGAAGAGCACGCCGTTTTCTCCTGCTTTGCCGATGCTGCAAACACGGGTGAGCGGATCTTGCAAGCCTTTCTTGAGCGTGGCTTCGGTTTCAAACACGCTCTTGCCCCAGAGATGGCCCGCATCGCGCAGCTCGGCGGTGTCGTCGTTGATATAGAGGAAGACTGGCTTGGCAGATTTGCCTTCGATGGCCACCATATCCCAGCCCGCCATCTTGAGCTCTGCGCCCCAGTAGCCGCCGGAGTTGGAGCAAGCAATCGCGCCAGTGAGTGGGCTCTTGGTAGAGACGGTGTAGCGCCCGCCGGTGGAGGCCATCGTGCCCGTTAAAGGGCCGGTGGTGAAATAGATTTTGTTGTCGGGCGACAGTGGATCGACTTTTGGGTTCACCTCGGTGGTGAGGTATTTGGCAGCAAGGCCGCGCGAGCCAATATAGGCGCGGGCCCAGTTGCTGTTGAGTGGCTCTGATGTGACAGTGCCGGCGGTGAGGTTAACGCGAAGGATTTTTCCAGCCCAAGACATGATGTTTCTCCTTGTTTGGAATTAAGAAGCTGAAGGCTGATTGCCTAATTTGTCTGCCCAAGATTTCATTTTGTCGATGCCCGTCCAGTTGGCATCGACGAAGGTAATGGCCGCTGTGGGGCAGGCTTCCACGCAAGCAGGCTCGCCGCCGCAGAGATCGCACTTTTGCACCTTGCCAGTTTCTTGCACATAGTTGATCGTGCCAAATGGACAAGCAATCGTGCAGACTTTGCAGCCCACGCATGTAGATTCGTTGACCACTTTCGCGCCCGTGGCTTTGTCAATCGTGATGGCCTCTACCGGGCAAGCATGCAAGCACCAAGCTTCATCGCATTGCGTGCAGGTGTAGGGCACTTTCTTGCCAGTGTGATGAAAGTCAAACACCTTGATGCGCGATTTGCTGGTGGCATACGTGCCGTAGTTCTCAAACGAACACGCCATTTCGCACTGCAAGCAGCCCGTGCATTTATCCGGGTTGATGTGCAACATCTTTTGCATGAGAGTCTCCTGTGGGTAGTCGCTCCGAAAGGCCGAAGCTTTGCCTGATGAAATCCAAGCTGCATTGTTGGGCAACTGGACGGATCAGCACCTATAGAAAACCCTTGTGTGCGCTGCAACATTGCAAATATTCACGCATCCATACAAAACCTTGAAGCCAGCCATCTGCAAGCCCATACGATTGCAAAAAAGTTGATGGTGTTGGCATGGGCAAGGCTGCGCGGCTCTGTGATACCTTACGTTGTATTTGTCTTTTTATCGTTTGCCATATGCCTTCCATTTCTACTTCGCAGTCCACAGAATTGCAAAACCATGCCCGCTATCCTGGTTTGCATGGGCGCTGTGCATTCGTCACCGGCGGTGGCAGCGGCATTGGCTCGGCGATCGTGTATGAGCTTGCACGCCAAGGCGCTCGCGTGGCTTTTGTTGACAATGCGCCAGAGCCGAGCAATGCTTTGGTAGCGGCCATCGAGCAAGAAGGCTGGCCAAAGCCTTGGTGGCGTGAGTGCGATGTGCGAGATGCGGAGGCTTTGCAGCGCGCAATTGCAGACGCGAGCCAAGAGTTAGGCGATTTTTGGATCTTGGTGAATAACGTGGCCAATGATGATCGTCACACGTTGGAAGAAGTCACGCCCGCATACTACGACGAGCGGATCGCCATCAATCAACGGCCCGCCTTCTTTGCGATTCAATCTGTGGTTCCTGGGATGAAGCGCTTGGGAGGTGGCTCTGTGATCAATTTGGGATCAACAGGCTGGCAGAGCAAAGGAGATGCATTTCCCTGCTATTCCATCGCGAAATCGGCTGTGAATGGGCTTACACGCGGCTTGGCGCGCACGCTGGGTAAAGATCGTATCCGTATCAACACGGTCTCGCCCGGCTGGGTGATGACGGAGCGACAAATCAAACTTTGGCTCAACGCCGAGACCGAGCCTGCCCTAGCGCAACACCAATGTTTGCCTGATCGCATGAAACCGCAAGATATTGCCCATATGGTGGCTTTTTTGGCGAGCGATGCAGCCAGCATGTGCACAGCGCAGGAGTTCACCGTCGATGCCGGATGGAACTGACGCGCCTATCTGCCAGCGTTCGGAAAAAACACTTGGCTGGTGCCGATCTTGTAGGCCGCAATACTGGCTTGGCCTGCAGGCGAGATCACCCAATTGACGAAGCGCTGCGCATCTGCCGCCTTCACATGCGGATGCTTTTGCGGATTGATGGCGATCACGCCGTATTGGTTGAATAAACGCGCATCGCCTTCGACAAGGATGGCCAGATCGGCGCGGTTTTTGAAATTGAGCCAAGTGCCGCGATCTGCGAGCACGTAAGCGCCGCTGCTGGCAGCGATATTGAGAGCGGGGCCCATGCCGCAGCCGCATTCACGATAGCCGCTGCCTTTTTGGTTGGGCCGTTTGAAGATATCTGCTTGCGCCCAATAGCGAAGCTCGGCTGCGTGCGTGCCAGATTTATCGCCGCGAGAGATAAAGCTAGCGTTGCTACCGCGAATTCCTCTGAGCGCGCCCACAATATTCAGCCCGGAGACTTTTGCCGGATCTGCCTTGGGGCCGATCAACACGAAATCGTTGTACATCACGGCGAAGCGCTTGATGCCAAAACCCTCAGCAACGAATTTTTCTTCAGCTTCCCTATCGTGAACGAAAAGCACATCCGCATCACCGCGCTGCGCCATATCCAGCGCTTGGCCTGTGCCGAGTGCGACGACTTTGACCTCAATGCCCGTGGCTTTCTTGAATGCTGGCAACAAGTGGCCAAACAAGCCGGATTGCTCGGTGGAAGTGGTGGAAGCCATCGTGATCTGCTGCGCCCATACGGACAGGCAGGCGGCAAGCAGGATACTCAATACTATGAATTTAGTAGCACTTCGCGCAGATTCTATGCCGGCGACTGGCCAATTTCTCCTTAAAAACAGCATCAAACCAGCTCCTGCACAGGCCGCGCAAAGAAATCATGCACGCTTCCATCAAACACCACCCTACCCTGATCTAGCGCGATCACACGACTGGCCAGGCGCTTGACTTGGCCGAGGCTGTGGCTTGCAAACACCAGCGTCATGCCTTGGCTTTTGAAGCTCGCCATGAGCTGCTCCAGCTCACGCTTGGATTCCGGCGCGAGGCTAGCCGTGGGCTCATCGAGCAGCAGGAAGCGCGGCTGGCTCACGCAGGCGCGCGCCACAGCCAGGCGCTGCTGCTGCCCGCCGGAGAGCGTACGCGCGGGGCGCTGGGCTAAATCCGCTAAATCCACTTGCTGCAAAGCCATGGCCGCTGCTTGCTTTGCCTCACTCCACTGCTTACCTCGCAACCAAGCTGCTAGCGCCACATTGGCCAACACCGTGGTGCGCAGCATCCAAGGCTTTTGAAAGACGAAGGCTTGGGCAGCTAAATCTAGGTGCGTTACGCTGCCCTGAGTCGGCACAATCAGCCCTTGCATCAGCCGCAGCATCGTGCTCTTGCCACTGCCATTCGCCCCCACCAGCGCCACAGCCTCGTCCTGCGCGATGCTCAGATTTACGCCCTGCAAAGCCTGCACGCGGCCTAACTGCATGCTCACGTCGCTAAAGCCAATAAGCGTGCTCATAGCGCAAACGCCTCGCGCCGCTCACGCCAGCTTTTGATCAATGACACCAAAGCATTCAAAGCCAGCACGATCATCATGAGCACCGCGCCCAAGCCCAGCGCCAGCGGCAAATCCCCTTTACTCGTCTCCAGAGCAATCGCTGTCGTCATCACCCGCGTGAAGCCATCAATATTGCCACCCACAATCATCACCGCCCCCACCTCAGCAATCGCACGTCCAAAAGCAGCAATCGCAATCGTGAGCAGCACAAAGCGCTCATCCAATAGCAGCAGCAGGCCGCGCATGCCGCGCCCTGCCCCCATCGCCGTAATCTGCTCCCCATGGCTGCGATCCGCGTCCTCCAAAGCCTGCCGCACCCAAGCCGCCACAATTGGCAACACCAGCAGCGATTGCGCCAGCACCATCGCCTTGAACGAAAACAACCAGCCCAGAAATCCCAGTGGCCCGCTGCGCGAGAGCAACAAATACACCAACAGCCCAACCACAACGGACGGGAGAGCAAGCATCGCGTTCAGCAGCGCAATCACTGCACCCCGCGCCATGAACCGGCTCACAGCCAGCCAAGCACCAAGTGCCGCACCCAGAGCAAAGCCCAGCAAAGTAGCCAGCCCGCTCACAGCCAACGACCGCCCAATGATCGCCCAAAGCGCAGCATCGCCCGAGAGCACGAGCGAGAGCGCAGAAGAGAAACTTTGCTGGAGAGAATTCACTGCACTGATATTAGATGCCGTGATGAATCGAAGCTATGCGGAAATGCGAGTTATGAACGAGTTTGCATAGGTGGCAGATCACAGAGCCAAGGCCATGTATTTAACGCCTTCCACTGGGTTGTACACATAAGCCTGCGTCTCGCGAAACCCAAGCTTGGCGTAGATGGCTTGGGCGGCTTGCATCATGGGCAGCGTATCCAACAGAACGCGTTGGTAGCCAATCTGCTTGGCATCGGCAATGATATGTTGAGCAAGAAGTTTGCCCAAACCTTGGCCGTGATAAACGGAGCGCAGGTAGAGCCGTTTCATCTCGCCGCTTTGATCGTCGTGCCTGCGCAGGGCGATGCAGCCCGCAAGCTCGCTGCCCATCCATGCAAGATACAAACGGCCATCGGGCGGGGCATAAGCGCCGGGCAGCTCAGCCATCTCGCGCTCAAAATCTTGAAAACACAGATCAATACCCAGCCAGCGCTGGTATTCGAGGAGGAGCTCACGCAAGTCGGGAAGCTGTGGATGCGCTGGCACGTCGATGAGTTGGAGGGTGAAGCCTTGCGTCATGCTGGCTATCGTAGGCGATCACGATAAGTGCATTGATGAATGTTGTACATTAACTCCTGCGTCTTCGGACGCGTTGCTAGGGGTGCTGCGCATTAA
Source organism: Comamonadaceae bacterium (assembly GCA_013297925.1). Taxonomy (GTDB): domain Bacteria; phylum Pseudomonadota; class Gammaproteobacteria; order Burkholderiales; family Burkholderiaceae_C; genus JANMDU01. The sequence continues at coordinate 28,632 of JAAFJC010000031.1, read as the reverse complement.
TCCTGATGTGCGGCTGAGATCAAACCCTTGAACCTGAATGAGGTAATCCTCGCGAAGGAAAGCTAATGACTACACACGCCACAAAAAACTCATTTTTTTCGCCTATTTTTAGCAAAAAACAGGCTTTTCCCGGCATGAATACTGCGGGAGCAGCTATTGTTTTGATAGTAGCTTCGAACACCGTTTCATCCACTTTTGCGCAAACCTCTCCTCCCGAGACCACGCTCAAACCCATCGTCATCTCCGCGCCTGCGCTGCGCCAACAGCTCAGCCTTGGCGGATTTGACGCACCGCTTTCTGAGCAGCCCATCTCAGCGACTGTCATCACGGCTGACGACATCAAAGCCAGCGGCGCGCAACGCCTCGCTGATCTTTACAAACTCGATTCTTCGGTGAGTGACGCCTACAACGCCGTCGGCTACATTGACTATGCGACCGTGCGCGGCTTCGTGATCGACAACAAATTCAACTACCGCCGCGATGGCCTGCCGATGTCGGGCGACACAGCAATTGGCTTAGCCAACAAAGAGCGCGTTGAAATTTTGAAAGGCACGAGCGGCATTCAAGCGGGCACGAGCGCTCCGGGCGGCTTGGTCAATTACGTGGTCAAGCGCCCCGGCCTCAAACCGATTCGCAGCTTGGATCTCAGCGTCGATTCCAATGGCCAGCTTGGCGCAGCGCTGGATTTAAGCAATCGTTTTGGCGCTGACAACGCCCAAGGCTACCGACTCAACGTCGCCACAGATCGCCTGAACAGCACCGCGCCCGACTCGCGCGGCAGCAAGCAGCTGTTTGCGCTTGCTCTCGATTCGCGCATCGGCAAAGATGGTTTGCTCGAAGGCGAGTTTGAGTGGAGCCGCCGCAGTCAGCAGGAAGTCGCGCCACTGAGCATCCTTGGCAGTGCAGGCGTTTTGCCATCAGCCGATCCGAAACTCAATCTCAACCGACAAACGTGGAGCCTGCCCGCCGTTTTTGAAGGTCTCACAGGCTCACTGCGCTACACGCAAGCCATCAATGATCGATGGCAATGGAGCGCACATTTGGGGCAACAGCGCCTGAAGACGGATGACCGCATTGCCTTCCCGTTTGGTTGCAGCGCTGAAGGCGTGTTTGATCGCTTTTGTAGCAATGGCGATGTAGATATCTACGATTTCAGAAGTGAAGGCGAACGGCGCAAAAAAGAAGCTGCGCAACTCAAGCTCGATGGCAGTTTGCAAACGGGTAGCCTGCGCCACAATTTAAGCTTCGGTGCGCTTCAATCAAGCTCGCTGATCCAAACGCCAGATCAAGTCTTTGCTTCGACTCCTGCGGGCACCATCAACCTCAGCAATCCAGCTCAGCCCATCCCCGCTAGCCCCACACCCAGCCCCAATACCGGGAACACCGTCCGCGAAAAAACCATCGAATTTTTTGCCACTGATGTGATCGCCTGGAATGAGAGCTTCAAAACCTGGCTCGGCCTGCGCCACACCCTTCTCAAGCGCAGCGATGCCCTCAGCCCACCCGAATACGTGCAAAGCTTCACCCTGCCCTGGCTTGCTGCTAGCTACAGTGCAAAGGGCTACACAGTTTTCGCCAGCCACGGTCAAGGCATTGAATCCGACATAGCCCCACGCCTGAGCACAGCCAACCCTGGCGCATTGCTGCCCGCTAAGCGTTCGCAACAAAACGAAATTGGGTTGAAGTATTCGCAAGGCGGTTTGCAATGGAATGCCACAGTTTTCCAAATCACTCGCCCCATGAGCAACTTGGATGCTTGTGGCTTATTGGGCAACTTATCCTGCCAAGTGCAGAGCGATGGCCAAGCCAAACACACTGGCTTGGAACTCGCCGCGCAAACTCGTTTTGGCGCTTGGCAGCTCGATGGCTCGGCCACCATGCTTCGCGCGCAAAGAGAACAATCATCTACAGCAGCCCTCAACGGCCTCCAGCCCACCAACGTCCCAAGCCACATCCTGCGCTTGAACGCTGCCCACCACATTGCTCCAGGCTGGCTGCTAGGCGCACATATCAGCCACGAGGGCGAGCGCGCCATCCTGCCCAATAACAGCCTCTTCCTCCCCGCATGGACGCGCCTAGACGCGAGCCTCAAATGGGACACGCAAATCAACGGCCTCAAAAGCAACCTCCAGCTCAACCTGAATAACGTCTTGAACAAGCGTTTCTTTCAAGAAAGCCCCTATCAATTCAGCCACGCCTACCTCTTCCCAGCGCAGCCCCGCTCATTGCGCTTGAACTTCAACGTTTCTCTGTGATGAACCCCAAAAAGCGCAAGATTTTCGGGCTATAATCGTAGGCTGTTCCTCGATAGCTCAGTCGGTAGAGCGCCGGACTGTTAATCCGTAGGTCCCTGGTTCGAGCCCAGGTCGAGGAGCCATATAAATCAAAGGCTTGCACGTAAGTGCAAGCCTTTTTTCTTTGGTTTTTCGACTCAAAACATGACTTTGCCATAGTTTTGCCATAGTTCGACACTGGGAGCTGCTGGATTCATTTCGGAGCACTCTTTCATGGCAAGCATCACTAAACGTGGCAATTTCTGGCGAGGCCAGATCATCCGTCGAGGTTATCCTCCCCAATACGGCAGCTTTGACACCCGCTCCCAAGCTGAGGCATGGGCACGCGCTCTTGAAAATGAGATGGATCGTGGTATTTTTGTAACAAGGGGCGAGGCAGAGCGCACAACCCTCGCAGAGGCATTAGATCGATACTGGACAGAGATTGCGTCAAAGAAAAGCCACCCTTACCAAGAAAAACAGCGAATTGAACGTTGGAAACTCCACGAGTTGGCACGTTACCACCTTGCAAAACTGAGAGGTTCAGACTTCGCTCAATATCGCGACGCAAGACTCAATGCAGGCCGAGCTACAAATACGGTAAGACTTGAGTTAGCCATCATCAGCCATTTGTTTGAGATCGCTCGCAAAGAATGGGGGATGGAAGGTTTGCCCAATCCGCTCAAAAACATTCGCAAGCCCTCCGGCTCAAAAGAACGTGATCGAAGACTCCTTGAAGGCGAATACGAAAAACTGACCATTGCCTTGGAAAAGTCGAGCAATATTTGGGTAAAACCGTTATTCCAGTTTGCCATCGAAACCTCGCTGCGTCAGGGCATGCTTTTTGAGCTGCGTTGGGACTGGATTGATCTAAGCCGTCAAGTCGTCATGATTCCAGCTCAATTTAGAGCCAAGGGAAACAAAGCTGTGCCGGCGGCATTGCCTTTATCAAGAAATGCCGTTCACATCCTGCAAATGCTTCCTCGCTCGATCGATGGAAAGGTATTTGCCACGACTCAAAATGCAGTCGTTTGTGTTTGGAAAAAAACTCTAAAGAGAATCGGAATAGAAGGCCTTCGATGGCACGATCTTCGTCACGAAGCAGCTTCACGCTTGTTTGAGAAAGGCTTGCATCCGATTGAGGTCGCCTCTGTCACGGGCCATAAAAATCTAAACATGTTGAAGAGATACACCCACCTGAATCCAGAGGCACTTGCGCAAAAGCTAGGCTGAAAGCAGAAAAGTCGCTTGATTTCTCAAAAGTCTCCAGAATCTAGATTCAGCTTTGAATTCATAATTTGAAGTGACGGCTACATAAGTACTCGGTAACGACGATTGTCAGCGTCGGTTGACTTGAGGATGCGGTACTCCATACCGCTGGCCACCGCGATCTGCTGGGCGAAGTCTTTCTTGGCCTGCACTACGGCATCCTCAATCTGGTTGTCGGCCTTCACCTCCACGATCACGTACTTCAGGCTGCCGTCCGGCTCTTCCCGCTGGAAGATGAAGTCCGGGTAGTAGCTGCGCACGGTACGTGAATCCGGGTCGATGTACTGGATAAAGAAGTCGGACTGGCCGTGTGTCAGCATCCCGGTGAAGTAGATTTTCTTCACGCGCTGCTCGCGCAGCAGGTCCCAAAACAACCAACTTTCCGAACCCGAGTCGAAGCAGTATGTGTCGAGATGGAAACTCTTGGCACGATCCTCGTCATTTAACTGTGCATCGCCCATGCGGACGATCTTGTCCTTAGCCGCTGTCACCTCGTAGTAGCCGTTCGGCGGGAGCTTAATGAGATCGACATCATGCTCCTCGGTTTGCTGGGACTCATCGAGGTAGTAGAGCTGACGAAACAGGCGTGGGATGATCTCGTCGTAGAGCAGTTCGTTGAACTCGTTGGTTATGGTCACCAGTTCGCCGGTGCCTTCTTTTGTAGCGTCAAGTAGCTCCTCGACACCAAGCGGACTGAGATTGAGGTAGCGGGACACTTCTGCCACCAGCGTCATCGGCGAGAACGTACGCTTCTCGCGGCGGGCCGTTAGGTCAAATGTGCGGCTGGTCGACGCGCGTGCTGCATCAGCGGCGGTCAGCCCTTCCTGTTGTGTCTCGATCAGACGGTACTTTTCGATTAGCGTGCTCCACGCATCACGGTCGGCGCGCTCAGGCACCAGTTCCTGGCCCGGTGCGGGTTGCTTTTCGCGCATTTGGTAATGTTTGCGCACCCGCACCAGCTTGATCTTGACCGGCGGCTCGACTACGCGCACTTCCACACGCTCCTTGTCGCTGCCCGTCTTCTGCAAATCGTCGACGCTGATGCGGAAATTCTGCTGGAGCTCGTCATTCAGCGTGTTCAGGTTGTCTTCCGATAGGAAGACATGCCCAGTGTGCTGCGCCTCGCCGATAGCGCGCAAGCAGCGCATCGTGGCTTGCAGAACGAACACCTTTGACTTTGGCTCACGGAACAGGCCCACGCCGAACAGCGAGCGGCAGTTCCAGCCCTCTCGCCCCTTGTTGACCAGCAGGATGAACTGCTTCTCCGAGCCTACGGTGTCGAGGCGGTTGAACTCACGGATGTCGTCGTTGGTGGTCAGCTTTTCGTCGCCGACGTTGACCAGGATGCGAGAAGTTGGGATGCCGTGCTTGAGCAGCGCTCGCTCGACCGCCGGTTTCAGTTCACCCGTCAACTCGTCAATGGTGGCAGCAAAGAAAGCCAGCTTGGGTAACATGCCTTCAGGTCGCAGATAGCCAGATTCCTTCAGAAAAGCCTCGATTGTGATGTCCACGAACTCGTCAGTGCGGGTGTTGCCATAGCCGTGAAGCACTACCTTTTTGAGGTAGGCCTTCTCGATGGCCTCTTTCAGGCCGTAGGCGTAGACAACCTCGGGTAGCACCTCGCGCCCAACGTAGGGTGTACCAGTGTAGTTGTAGCAGGCCACCACTCGGGTACCCGCTGCGTTAAGGCTAGCCGCGAGGATATCGATGGTAGTTCGAAGGCTGGTGTCGGTTGCAGTGGTGCCGACGCCCATGTCCTTAGCGAGCGCCTTGCCGAACGCGTGGTGAGCCTCATCTACGTAGATGCCCAACTGCTCCAGGCGGCGCAGCTTCTCGAAGCGCTGATTGGTGGTCAGTTCACCTTCCTCTTCCGGCTGGTCGAAGTTGTAGAGGTCGGCCGCGTCCGCGTAGACGCCGGTGGCCAAGACTATGTCGCCGGCCGCGCCGAACAATTTGTCGACGGAGGTCTTCTCCTTTCGCTGGCGCTTAAGAATGATCTTCTGCGTGTTAGAGACGATGATGTTAAAGCGTGAGCGATCCAGCGTGTCCAGCGATGTGCCTGCCTCTTCTAGGTAGTGAAAGCGCAGGTGTGTGGTCAGAAAATTGACGTACTCGGGCGGCACTACGCGGGTAAGGTCGAATGTTTCGATCTCCTTCAATGAGTGCAGCACCGTCTTGTCTGGCGCAAACACTAGCGCGTTGTGGCAGTAGCGGTCATCCTTCTCGAACTTGTTGCCTAGCAGGAACTCATAAAAAATGCAGGTCGCCATCAGGATGGTTTTGCCAGTACCCATCGTCAGCGCGAAGATGTAGTTCGGGTAGACCCGCGAGTTCTTGCGCATCTTGTCGAACAGCACCTTGTACGAGTTCAGTTCCAGCTCGTCGCTTTCGCCGAACTCGAACATCTCCTGCCCAGCATTGCCGAGAAAGGAGCCGAATTCGCGGCCCTCAAACTTACCGCTACGCTCGTACCAGGCCTTGAAAATCTCCTCGACCTTGGCGTTGCCGAGAAATTCCTTTAGGAAAACGTAGGTCTCAAGAGCCTCGAACTGCGGCTGACGCAAGAACGCCTTCGGATTCTTCTCAGGGTTGTTGAAGTCGAGGAACTTACGGGTAAGTTCCTTCTGGTTTTGCCGGATCGCGCCCCGGTTGTCCTGGTAGAACCGCCATAAAAAGCGGAAGAATGCGAAGTCGAGCGACGCGCCAGTCGTGCTGACCGCGTTGGCGCTGGCCTTGGGTCCTGCCCGTTTAGTCGCCATTGCCGACGCTCCCTTCCCATGAATCAGAGAGCAGGTCGGTGATCTTCACGCGGATGGTGCCCGCGTCGTCCGGCACCTTGTACGCGCCCTTGACCAGATCGTCCTTGCCTGGAATGTCCACCACCGCCGGTTGTAGTACCGCGCCGTCGTAGTTCCAGTCGATTAGAACGCTCTCGACCAGTTCCTTCCAGTCCTCGACCGACTCCTTCTGGATCGAGAGCTTCTGGAGAAGGTTCATCGGGTAGAACTTGGCAATGACCAACTCGCCATTCTTAATGGCAATTTTTGCCTCAGAGTCGCGCTTGAATTCCAGATCGGCCTTGTCGCGCAGGATATCCACCACTTCCACGTCGATCTTGAAGGGCTTGGCGGCCAGTTCCAGTTGGGCAGACAGGTCTGGTTCATGGCCCATGCAGACGAGCGAGATCTTTTCCACTGGACGGTTCGGGTGGTCGTTCTGCTTTCGCTCCCACGCTTTGTAGTCGAAACCCGCGATCAGCTCGTTCAGGTCGGCGCGTGTGGCAATTCGGTTGACCGGCATGATCTTGACCATGCGCCCATCCTTCTCCCCGTCGAATACGGTGCTGAACTCCAGCTTTTGCACTTCCAGAGCCTCGATTAATAAATCCCTGGCCTCAATTGGGTTTCGGAAAATGTCGTAGTGATTGACGTTGTAGAAATCGAAACCCGTAAAGTGCTTCACGTCGCTATCAAGTGGCCTCTGCTTCAGGTCATCTGCCACGCCGGTCAAGCGCATTGTTGTAGTCTGAATTGCCCCGAGATTGATGTCCGCACCAATAAAGCGGCGACCGAGCTTCATGGCGACCGCCTGAGTTGTTCCGGACCCCATAAAGCAATCGAAGACAAGCTGACCAGGATTTGAACAGGTGCTGATAATCCTCTCTAGAAGAGCTTCTGGTTTTTGTGTCGGATAGCCAGTCCGCTCTGCACCAACGCCTGCAATAATTGAGATGTCCCAAACGTCACGCATGGGCATACCCTTTGTATCTTCGTCCGAAGTAATCTTCCTGGTTCCACTCTCAGTATCAAGAATCTGCGTCTTGCCTCCGAATCTCTTCATGTAGCTCTCGGATGCTTCCTCGTATTCCTTGTTAAACACGCGGTCGCTATCTTTCTTTTTTGCGTACCAGAACAAGTTGTCGTGCATCTGCTGGAAATTCTTTGAGTTACTCGGCCAGCGACGGTAGCTCCAAACAATCTCATTGAGAAAATTCTTCTCGCCAAAGAGTTCATCCAAAATGCAGCGAATGTGGTGCCCTTTGGAAGAGTCGCAGTGCAAAACGATTGTTCCGGATTCCGACAGGAGCTCTCTAATTAAGGTAAGTCGTTCGTAAATGAACTGCAGAAACTGATCGTTAGTCCAAATGTCGGAATATTGCTTCTCTTCTATCGCGCTCGAATCACCCTCATATTTTTGACCTTTAACTTTGATCTTTCTTTTGTAATCTGCCTTTGAGTCAAACGGCGGGTCGATGTAGACAAGGTCAACTTTCCCACGAAACTGTTTGAGCATGTGACTCATCACCTGAAGGTTGTCACCCCAGAAAATCTTGTTCCTCCAGCCATCCACTTCCTCGCCGTGAATTTCCTTCAATTGCGCTGGATAGAACTGCGTAGACGTAAATGGGCGCTTGCCGCGCCAGTTGAGCATCGGGTAGCCCTTAATCGGCTCGAACTCGTACTTTTCGACGTAGGTGGCGCTGCCCTCCGGGGTGGCCAGTTGCAGGCTTTCCTGTGCGGGTGTATTGGCTTTTGTCATTTGTCGATCTTCCTGAATTTCCAATTCTTGTTGTCGCAATAGGCGCGCATATCGCAGTTCTGGCATAGCTTAACCGGGCGAGCGGCGATCTGGAAGTCCTGCCGCTCAATGCGCGCCACGATGCCATCGAACTGCGCGATGGTCTTACCAATGGCGCGGTCGTCTTTGGTGAATGACACGTAGGGGTTGCCGCCGTCTTCGCCGGTGTAGTACAGGTGCATCCGGCTGACCTTCTGACCGGTTCTCTCCTCGACCAGATGGGCGTACACCTCCAACTGGTGCTGGTACTGTTGGATACGGCTGCGATCCTTTTCCATATCGGGCTTCTTCTCCGACTTGAAGTCGACGATCTCGACCGTATCGTTTTCGCCCCGAATGAGGTCAACGCTGCCTTTGAGGATGTACTGATCTTTGACCAGAGAAATCTCGACCTCAGCCTCCTTGAGACGATCCCAATTGCCGTTCTCTCGCTCGAAGTAGCGCATCACGTGCAGTAGCGCAGCCTGTTGCGAGCTTGGCGCAAGATACACACGCTCTTTCTTCGAGAGCAAGGCATAGTTAGCTGAAAACCAGCCCTTGATCGTATCTAGGCTGATTCCACCTTCCTCGCCGCGTAAAACGGTCTTGTGAATGTCCTCGATGGTTTGATGCACAAGCGTACCGAACAGCATCGGGCTTTCGCGGATCGCGGCGAACTCAAGCTCCTTGAAAAAGCGGTACTGCTCAGCGCAGTTCTCGAACACAGTTATGTGGGAAGTAAACGAATATTCGCGCTTGAGGTTGATCTGCTTGACCGCGTCATAGCTGATTGCGGTGAGGTCAACGGCGCGCCAACTCGGAAGCTCGTAGAAAAGTCGCTCGAAGTATTTGGACGGCGATTTGCCGCGCCCTGGCTTTTCCTGCGCGGCGAGCACCAGCAGGTTCTGCCCGCGGGAGAATGCGGTGTAGAAGAGCCGCCAGAAGTCGAAGTTCTTGATGTGGTCGAGCGGCTCGAAGCGTTCCTTCGAGAGGTAGCCTCCATCTTCCAGCAGCACGTCCAGTGCGCTGTACTGCTTGCGCGGCAATGCCTCCAGCGAGCCACAGATGACGACCGGGTACTCAAGACCCTTGGACTGATGGATGGTGAGAAAGGAAACGCAGCCCCTGGGCGCGTACTCGGCCTCGTCCTCGTATTCACCGATGCCGCCGTCCACTAGGAAGCGCAGAAATTGGTTGAACAGGTCCCGGATGTTTTTCTCTAGCCACTGCGGGTTAAGCACGCTGACGAAATGCAGGTACTCGAACTTGGTGAGCAGCTTGGAGAAGGTGCCGAGGTTGCGGGCCGCGCGGCCCTTGTCCACGCCCTGTAAGGCATCCTCGTCGAGGAAGCGCGCGAACAGCGGGAACTGGAGTAGTTGGTAGAACAGGCCGGAGAAGGAATAGTCGGTGTTCTGGGTCAGCACGGCGTGATGCTTGGCCAGCGGGCGCACCCAATCCAGCAGAGGCTTGTTCTCCGGCTTGCGCAGCTCCGTGGTGAAGGCGACGAAGCAGAGCTGGTCGTAGTAGTCCCAGATCGGCAGCGTGACGCCTTCGGCCCAAGCGCGCACCTTGGGGAACTGCGGGAACAGGAAGATCAGTGCGCCGATCATCAGGCGAATTTCCTCTCGCTCGAAAAACATGTTCGAGCGTGGCGAGAACACGGGCACACCCTCGGCTTCGAGAAAGCGCGCTAGCGCGACTACCTTGTCGTTCTTGACCGAGCGGAACAGGAAGGCGACCTGATTCCAGTCCGACAGCTTGCCGGCCGCTTTCAGGCCGCTGAGAAAGGCCAGCACCTCGGCGTGCCAGTTGGTGGTTTCGTCCTTGTTGTCGGTGGCTGCCAGCCGCACCGCCGTCGGCACGTCGGGGAATACGTCGTCGCGCGGAACAATCTGCTTAGCAAAGCGGAAGACGCGCTTGCCGTCGTCCCACGTCTGCTCGCTCATCCACTCGTTGTAGAAGCGGATGATGTCGGGGTGCGAGCGGTAGTTGACCGTGAGGGTGACCCGCTTGCACTGGCCCTCGTCGAACAGCGCGGGGAATTCCAGGATGTTTCGGATGGTGGCCCCGCGAAAGCGGTACAAGCCTTGGTCGTCGTCACCCACGACGCACAGATTGCGCTTCTCGCCCGCCAGTAGCAGGAGGATGCGCTCCTGAATTGTGTTGGTGTCCTGATACTCGTCGACCATCAGGTAGGTCAGCTTTTCGCGCAGTTGCGCCAGCACCTCTGGGCGCTTATCGAGTAGTTGCAAGGCCTCGTATTGGATGCCGGAAAAATCGAGTGAGTTGTTCTCGTGCAGCAGTTCTTGATACTTGGCAAAGCAGGAGGCCAGCGCCCGGATCTCCACTTCAGGGGCGGCCGCCAGCGTGGAGGCATCGAGGGCTTCCTCGCTGACCTTGTTGAGCCACTTGAGCAGGCTCTCCGACTGCGCCCAGCGCCCCGATTGGTCGTCGCCCATGACGAGTTGGGCATCGGGCAGTTCGCGGAATACCTTGATGCGCTGGTACAGGAAGTATTGCTGGTCAAACTGGTCGAATAGCGTGAAGCTGCGCTTGAGCCTGGTGAACTCGCGGAAGTCCTCGATGATGCGCAAGCAGATCGAGTGGAAGGTGCCGAGGTACATCTCGTTCAAGTTGAACTTGATGCCCAGCTCGGTCAGTCGGTTCGAAATGCGGGTGGTTAGCTCGCGCGCTGCCTTATCGGTGAACGTGACGACGAACAGCGACTCTGGAGCAATGCACTTGTGCTTGATCAGGTAGACGATGCGTTCGACAAGGGTGAACGTCTTCCCGGAACCGGGGCCAGCGATGATTAGTACTGGACCTTCTGTGGCCAAGATGGCTTCTTGCTGCTGAGGATTAGCCCTACTTTGCAGATCGCCGGCAGGATTGTTCATTTACCTGACACTTTTCTAGGCTGCTTAAAAATTAGACAGCAGATTTCTATCGTGAAAAGGAGCATGGCCTTTAGTTTATCCCGCCAGTGCGCTCGTTACGGCGCAATGCTAAAAATACTCTATGCAATTCTCGGTCGCTCTTGGTCCTTTTTTTGATCCGTTTGTGCAGATGCTGATGCCTATTAGATCAATGCGGGCTGCTGAACATTCACTGGCGCAGATTCGGCGGTGAAATGCGCCACATTCATTGGCAGCAAAATCGTGCTTGCCTCAGCAGTTGTAGCCCGCAGCCAACGCCACCAATCGGCTTGATCGACGACTATCAAGCTACGTCGCTCATCACCCGGACGGTGAAATCGTCCCATCACCTCGTGACCATCGCCGTTGATCGTCAACATTGAAAACGAAGTGACTATTTCACCTGTTTCGCGATCTGTCCAGTTCTCCCAGATGGCGGCTACTGCAAATGCCTCAGCATCGCGTCGGTGAATGCTCCACCGCACTGCCCTGCCTGTTTCCCAGCACGGCTCGTAGAATCGCTCCATCGGCACAAGGCAAAACCGACGGGCGCGCCAAGCACCACGATAGCTGGGCTTCTCAGCCACGGTTTCACTTCGTGCATTGTAAGTACGCCTAGCAAACGTGCGATCCTTTGCCCACGATGGAATCAAGCCAAACACCGCACTGCGTATTTCCAATTCGTTGCCTTCACCGCCCACCACAATCGAAGCTGGATAACCGGGAAACGCTTCTGCAGGATGAGCGAAGTCAGCCACACGCCCACTCATCCGCTGTAGGCTGGTTGGTTTGGCTGGTGTGAAGTTAACGCACATGACCCGTAGTTTAGACCTGCCCGACTGCCCGACAGGCTTTTGCACTTAGGCAACACACATAGGTTGCAACAAGGTTAGATGCTGTGTAAAAATACAGTTATGTTAAATGCCACCGCAATCATTGATCCAAGCCTCCAGCCCACAGTTTGCCAGCAACCCGTCCCGGTGGCCATGTTGGCTGCTGTTTGCGCAACACCGATGTTTGTCTCACGGGTGGCTGCTGGCTTTCCCAGTCCAGCAACCGATTACATGGAAGAAGGGCTAGACCTCAATGAGTTTCTGGTGCAACACAAAGCAGCCAGCTTTTTGTTCGAGGTTAAAGGTGACAGCATGCGCAATGCCGGCATCATGGACGGTGACAAGGTGGTGGTTGATCGAAGCATCGAGCCTCGTCACAACAAAATTGTAATTGCGGTCGTAGACGGGGAATTCACGATCAAGCGCCTCTACCGCCGCGCTGGCCGTATTGAGCTGCGACCTGAAAATCCAGCTCATGCCACAATCATCATCACCCCAGACACGCAGCTAGAGATATGGGGTGTGGTAGTGGGTTCAGTTCGTCGCTATATCAACTAAGCGGGTTCGACGTGCCAATTGCACCTGCTGCACCCGTCTTCGCGCTTGTTGACGTCAACAACTTTTATGTGAGTTGCGAGCGTGCTTTTGATCCGCGCCTTGCACGTGTACCCGTGGTGGTGCTGTCGAATAACGATGGCTGTGCTGTTGCGCGCAGCAATGAGGTTAAAGCACTCGGTATCAAGATGGGTGCACCGTGGTTCAAACTGAAAGACTTGGCGCAACAGCACGGCATCATTGCGCTGTCCTCCAACTACACCTTATACGGTGATATGAGCAACCGTGTGGTGATGGTGCTCAAACAATTCAGCCCAGACATTGAGGTGTACAGCATTGATGAAAGCTTCCTGCACGTGGAGACCATCACGCACCTGCACGGCAATGCTAAGGCTATGGGACATGCGATGCGTAGCCGCGTTCGCACTTGGACTGGCCTACCTGTGTGTGCTGGATTTGGTTCAACAAAGACGCTGGCCAAATTTGCTAATCACCTCGCAAAAAAGAATGCAGTCTTTGATGGCGTGTGTGACCTCACCAACATGACCAATGAGGAACGCAATGGCTGGATGACAAAGGTAGCGGTTGGTGAGGTGTGGGGAGTGGGCCGAAGGATTGCTGCACGCCTTGAAACCATGAACGTTCTCACCGTTCTTGATCTATTGCAGGCAGACATCAAATCACTACGTCAGCAATTCGGTGTTGTAATGGAGCGCACTGTAAGTGAGTTGCGAGGCACATCCTGTCTTGAGCTGGAAGAAATCACGCCCGACAAGCAACAGATCATGGCTTCGCGGAGCTTTGGTTCGATGCTGACCAACAAGCAGCAAATCGGCGAGGCAGTCGCGTGGCATGTGGCAACCGCTGCTGAAAAACTGCGAGCACAGGCTTCGGTTGCGGGTGCGGTCTATGTTTTCGTGCAAACCAATCGCTTTCGTGAGCAGGACGCGCAATACAACGGTGGTTTGGTTGTTCCATTGCCAGATGTGTCAGATGACACGCGTACGTTAACTACAGCCGCGCTAATTGGCTTGAATCGGATTTACCGCACTGGCTACAGCTACAAAAAATGTGGGGTGATGCTTATGGAGCTTGAACAAAAAGCGAATCGTCAAGAGACGTTGTTCGATAATCCAAGGCATCGCGAGCAATCGACAAAGATCATGGAGGTGCTTGACCACATCAATCAAAATTGGGGACGAGGAACGGTGCGAACAGCCGCGGCGGGTTTCACTCAGCAGTGGGCTATGAGGTCGCAAAATCGCACGCCGCGCTACACCACCAATTGGCTTGAACTACCTGTGGCACGGTGAATTTTTCGCTTACATCCCAGTAAACTAGCATTATGAAAACAACAATGTGTATTGCAAGACGAGTCTTTTTGATCTGTGCTTTGACGCTCTCTGGATTTGTAAACGCTCAAACACTAGTTGGCAAAGTAATTGCCGTGAAAGATGGCGATACCGTAGTCGTCCTCGACGATCAAAAGCGTAGTTACGATGTTCGGCTTGCAGGTATTGATGCGCCTGAAAAGGCGCAATCGTTTGGCCAGCGTGCCAAAGAGAACTTGTCAGATATATCGTTTGGGATGCGTGTGGAAGTCTTTGGCAGTAAGATCGACAAATACGGACGCACGGTCGGGAAGATTATGGTTGGCGCTATAGATGCAAATTTAGAGCAGGTGCGCGCTGGCATGGCTTGGCATTACAAAGAGTACCAACGCGAACAAAGCGCAGCAGACCGTGCGGCATATGCCGCAGCCGAAGAGAAGGCGCGCGCAAACAGAGTTGGTTTGTGGCGCGACCTATCACCAACGCCACCTTGGGACTGGCGGCATGGCAATAAAGCAGCGGACGCGCAAAAAATAGCTGCACAGCAAAGCGTTGAATGTGCTTGTGGCGGCGCAAGTTTTTGCACAGGGCCACGCGGTGGGCAATACTGCCTCAAGCCGAACGGCAAGAAGCAGTATCAATAGCAGCGCAGTCTCAGCAGGCTCGGAGTTTTGTTCGAGAGCAATCTATAAATGCTGCGCATTGATTTACAGTCGGTCAGTTATGTGTGCCTGGAGCGCAATTAAGGTGTTCGATATGGTTTGGATTTCATGCTCAGAATGAAAGTGGCCAGATAAAACTGGCAATTCGATTTTAATTGCTATGCCAAACGCGATCACAAACACTAAACCAATCGTGCGGCAGGTGAAAAAGTCAAACCACAGAAAACTGATTCACAACTTTCCAAAACCATTGCGCCACAGCGTCAGTGTTTGATGAAAATTGGATTGAGGAAGTTGGTTTCTTTGTCCACTGCGTTGCAATTGAATTCGCCCATGTGCGCATTATTCGTGCTGGTGTTGTACGTGTCAGTGATTTCGATAGGCACATCCATTGCATACGCACCTAAAATCAGTGCGACAAACACAAGGACGATTAAACCAAGTACAAAATAAAATTCCATAGCAGTAACTTTCTCATATAGCTTACAATCGCTGAGGTTATTCCTTGTACGAGAGCAATGGGTTGTTGATAAACGTCGCAATCTCGGTGACGTTGCCGTCATCAACGGCAGTCACCATATGCATCACGTTGCGAATAAAGTCATGCGCGGGTGCATGCCCAGAGCCGTAAGCTGTCAGAAGTTTTCCCAAAGCGCGATCGAGTTGATCCTGCGTTTTTTCAGAGAGCACAGGCGAACGCATAATTAGCCTGTCTTTGCAACCAACTTATACGAGGTGCATGATGCTTTGCGAATAGCGCCTGCGTATGGGGCGGTCTGCCGCAGATCGGCTAACAGTTTTTCGCATGCCTCTTTGGATTCAATAGCATCCACCGTGGTCAAAGTAGAACCTACATCAGATGCAGCGATCCAAATAAACAAAATCCAAGCGTTCATGATTTCCTTCCTTTAACCTAGCGAGATCAGCACACTTTCGTTACTTCACTGCCGATCTAGAAAAAAGCTAATTTCTCAAAAAATTGATTAAATGAGCATAATTATGCGTGGCTTGAAATGATACATCATTTGATGCTCCTTGCCTATGGCAAAAGCATCTTCTTTGTCCAACGGCAGACCGTTTGGCTCCACCAGTTTTGAACCAAAATCAACAGTTGCGTTCGGGCAAGTGGTACGAACGCGCAGAGTAGGCCAAGGCATCTCTCAAGAAGACCTAGCACATATGGCTTTGATGGAGCGCGCTCATGTCGGTCGGATTGAGCGGGGGGAAAACCAACCTTCTTTGTGGATCATCTTGAAGCTCGCCAAGATTCTTGAGTGTTCGCCAGGCGATCTTGTGAACGAAACCAAGGCGCTACTCGATAAGAGCAAAGACTCACCACTCGTTTCAGTTAAACGAATTTAGCCAAATAAAAAAACTAGCGACATCAGGTTTTTGAAAGCTAATCAGGCGCATACTTTTCCCAGAAAGGTTTGTGTCATGGATCATCTGGACAAAGAAATTGGTTATATTTTTCTGTGCTTTGGAGCTGTTATGTTTTTACTGCTCTGGGCGATGCGATATGCAGAACAGCTTGATCAAGAGCGTTCACACTACATTCGCAAATATGCTTTCCCGTTGTCTGTTGCACATTCGCTAAAAGTACAGTATCCAGGCATCACAGATGGTGCAATAGAGGAAGTATTGAACCAATTGCGCACCTACTTTCTGATTTGCAAGGAATACGATGGGAAGCCTGTCGCGATGCCATCAAAACTTGTCGATTCAGCATGGCACAACTTTATTCTGAGCACGCAGCGTTATAGAGTTTTCTGCCAGGAAGCATTCGGCTGGTACCTTCACCATCTTCCGGAAACCGACGGTCAGTTTGATGATCCTCACCAATTGGGAAGAGCTGTCAGGGGTGCAAAACTGTTTGAAGATTCCTCGAAAGCGATCCCATCAATCTTCACCCTTGATGCTCAATCAGGTCTGATCCATAGCCCGTCACAATTCACTGCGGTTCAACTTGATTCTGCTTTGGCTGATTTTGAAGCGCACATTCAGCAAAAAAAATCAGAAAGCGAAAAGGCTTCGGCGGGTGGCTGCTCTGCAGCCGCCGCATGCGGCTGTGGAGGTGGCTCTTGCTGATCAATATATTGTCGCGATCATGCTCCAACATGTACAAGTGATGTGTACAAGTCACTTGCACATTGTAAAAGTCATCAATAACCTCCACCGACGACAAAATATGCCCCTGTTTACCCTGTACAAGTTAAAGTTACAGTGTACTGAAACGTCTACAACGATTTGGCGGGATTGTCAGTCGATTACCGTTGCTCCGCATGATGAGCCAGTTCTTTTTCTGCAGCATCGATTAGCCTTGATAACTTGGTTGCTAGGTCTTTGTCCAGGCTCACTGCAATTCCTCGTTTCGCTGCCTTCGATTCAAGCGCCTTGAGCCTGACACCGAGCTCGGCAGGCGCATTAAATACAATTCGTGCCGTAGCAAGTTTAGGTGGTTTAAGCAGTCCCATTTGCAGAGTTTCCCTTCATTAATTCTGACCAAAGTTCCCCTTTGTCCGCCACTCTTTGCACATATCCAATGAATTTCGGAATCTCGGGCAAAACTTCGCTCAGTGAGCGGGTACGCTTCCATTCGGTACGAATCAGCGAGAAGCATTTCTTTGCTTGCTGCCGCGCACCCGCAAAGCCAATTGTTCGCGCAAGAACGTGAATGATTTGAGTCAGCTCTACGTCATGGCGAACTCGTATCGCTGAAACGATTTGATCACGTAAAGCATGCTCTTGGCTACGTGTGTATTGCCAAGTCCAACTTGCATCTTTCGCTCCTAGCCTAGTCTTACGAACGAGCTCGTAACCGGTCAATTGAATGCGATCTCTTGTTGCATCTCGCCAAATTTCTGCTTGATTGCTCTCATCTATGAAATCAATCAGCATCACCCAATGAACGCTTTCTTGACCATCAAACCATGCGAACCAACGCGCTACTGGCTGGTTAATCTTACGCGCTTTGAGGTCGTGGTGCTTGGCGCTGTTGATCTTGTAACGTCTGTGCAGATCAGTGCATCTGAACGCAGTCTTTTCAAGTTTTGTGATGCCTTGGATGTAGTGGCGAGCGCCCTGCCCTACGATGGATGCGACGCGCTGCATCCAAGGCGCTTTCTTCGTAAAAATGAATGGATTTGTTGGACTACTCTTTCGAGTCAGACTAATCCTGTTAGAGGGTTTTCCATTTTTCATGAAGGCTAAGATTACTCAGCCAGTCAATCAAAATCAAAGGCAAAAATCATCAGTCATTCTTTAAAAAATTTGGCTCAAATCGCTGTCTTTTCAGTACAACGAAAAATGAAGTCTTTACCGCAACAATAGGGCTTGACCAAAATCGCACCGCGACAAAAAGAGATTCCTGTATTCAGCTCGACAGAGCTAGCGACATGCAACACAATTAAGTGGTCACAAAGGCTTGCCAAGCCAACAACCACACGATCACTCAGATCATCATGGATGTCAGGCTCGCCAAGCCTAGACGTCAAATTTCACTAACGCGGACGCGTTGAACTGTTGATTGCCAATCAGCAGTAGCACGGTGAAGCGTGGTGCTCGTAATGGAGCTCGCCATGCTACGAAGGGCGCTGATGTCTGAAACGACATCTTCGACCCAATCCCAGGCGGGCTACGGCTCGCTGAATTGATGAATAAATTATCCAGGTCGAGAATGGGCGACACGGAAACGGGCAACTTGAGGCAATGCAAGTTGTGCCTGCCGTTAAACGAAAGTGGGTAACCAGACCCACCCTCGGGGCGTATCGTAAGAGCGCGACGAGTGCCACACACGTAGGCTGTCATGGTGTGCAGAAATGCCATCGGCCTGAGCGGAGAAATCTGACTCAGGCGGCACCTTGGGAAACCTTGGGTCACTGTATAGCTTAAGCGTGTAACGGCGGCCTTCAAGGTCGCTGTGTGGAGTGTGATGAAGCCGTTGCCAACCGCAGGTTGGTAATTGGTAGGTTGACGAAGTGTCAGGTCGGGTAGGTCACTGGCTTTGGAATCTCGCAGGATCGAAACCTCTGTACTCGGAAACGAGGAAAAGGGTAAGCGTAGCGATGACTTGACATGGAGATCGGCGGCGTTGTCACACGCAGTAGTTCACGGCTAACGTGGGAACCTCTGACGGCTAATGATCCGGGTGGCACCGGGGAAGCGCAAGAGGGGGAGATCAGTGAGTAGTGCTAGGTCGAGTAATCGACTGGGGCAGACCACAAGGGCAGAGCCAATGGGTGTTCTTGTGGCGAAAGCTGAAACCGTGCAGAAAGTGAAATGAAAGCCTCTGAAAAGGCGTGATGGTTGAAAAGTGATGGGGGCAAAGGCTTGGCAGCCTGCGCCCCCCTCCTAACCTTGGCAGGTTGGGATTAAGACTGAGGGAGTCTTCGCGCGATCAGCAATGACTGCGCGATGTTTGTATGGGTTGGTGGATGTCTTGGCAGACATTCAGCAACTGGCAAAGCGATCCAGTAGCGAAAGCTGCTGGCCACGTAACTGAAAGCCTTGCTCGCGTACCACGAGCTGCCTTGAATGGCTAAAGAGAAATGCAATCGAACGCTTGGTACAAAGCAGCGTGGCTTTGCTGCGCGAAGACTTTGGGAAGTCTTTAAAGCCCTGCCTGCGACATCAACTTCGGCTGATGAAGCGACTATTCCCCCAGCATCTTCGGATGCTTGGGGGAGTTTTTATGAAATTCAATTCGCCCCTTCGCTTGTTCGTATCGTAGCTGCGGAGCGGAGAGCCGCTTCGCGGCGCTACTGTCTTTTAAGAAATTTCTATTTCAGAAACGCTTCCGATAGCCGAAGGCATGCACCGCGACCGTGGCATACCGAGCCTGCAATCAAAGTACAAGTCTTTGAGTGAAGCGTTTCTCACTTGGCAGCACATAGGAAGGGAGCCGCAAGTGCGGGAAACCTTTGGTTTCCCAGTGGGGGTCGAGTCGGCTGCGTAGCCGTAGGCGAAGCTAGGACAGGGGGAGCAGGCATGCTCCCCGCCGACTGGCCATTGCGCCCCTGCGGGCGCACTGAATTTCAGTATTTGAAGTTATCCACAATTTTCGGCAGATCAACTATCAGTACTAAAAGTAAAAATACTAAATACAAGAGAGCAAGCTTGAATTTCAAATAACTCAATTAAATCATAGACTTGCGATGCGTATGAGCATCTCTCTTCCTGCTAATCATGCGTGAATTAGCTCCTGATCATGCGTAATTTTATGAAAAAGCAGCTCCAGATCATGCGTAAACTAGCTGCAAATCATGTGTGGATAACTTTGACGATCCACAGCTTTCCGTGAATAAGTTTTTGCTACGTGAGTTGGGCTTGGCCTCAAGACTACCCCAAGCTCTGAGCACTCTACTTTCGCAGCGGGATAGACTTCAAGCACCATGCTCAATTGATGCATGAAGTTTTTTTTGAAGTTTGCCAATCCCTTAGAGTCCTTTTGAAACCCAGGTCCGAACTGTTCCAGCAACCGAATCCATGGAATTGGGCGACTAGCGTTAGACTTCAAATAGCTCATCCTATAAGTCAGCCAGATGTAAATGTCGATCGCCAAGGAACTACCTTTTAATTTTCGCAAAGCCCGCATATCTACAGGCACTGCAGAAGTGCGTATGTCTTTGAAAAGCCCGTTTCCAATAGTCACACGCAACTGCCGTGAGTAAAGGCCGTTTTCATGTCTTGCTGACCACCAATTTTCGGTCTTCTCAGCCACTACTGTGTTCAGCGACGAAATTGGGACATCACCAAAATATCTTGTAAAAATCGATGTACTCAAGATTCTTTCTAGCTGATTTCGAAATCCAGAAATATTTCCCTTTTTCCCTCCTGTTGCTCTTATCCCGAAATGCTTCATAAATGAGGTAAATGATCTATCAAACACTATCTCCTGCGACTTAGTAAAAACTACTTGTGTCGCTAGAAAAATCAATATGAGGCGAGCAATTGATCCATATGGCAAGCCATGCGACGATGCAGTCAGCAAAGTCATTTCCATTGATCGACTTCTGATAACATATCTCACATCACTGGACCTTGAATGCGGCAGCGAAATCATGGCCAGATAGCGTGGAACGTAGGCGATCTCAGATGATTCCTTCGCGCTGACATTCGCAATTTTTATTGAGGCATCAATTAACGCATCGAGCTTTGCTGAGGAAGCTTGTGTTTTTTGCTTGTCACTTATCGCCTCACTCTGAAAACAAGCCTTAGATGGCTGATTCAAGACTATGCTCCCACAGTAAGATTATTTTTTCTTGGTCGCCCGATGCGGGTGATTGGGAGTTCTACCTCATTCGAAGCCAATTTGGCTGCATTCAAATGGGTTCTTCGCTCAGTCGCTTTCTTAGGTGATGCACCTATCTGTGCGGCCTCCAACGAGCGAATCCATTCACGACAAGTTCCGAGCCGCCAGCAGAGTTTTCTACCAAATACAACAAGGCGCGGTGGCAGCTTGCTTGGTGAGTCCGAGTGGATTTTATAAACCACCTTGTACGTGGTGTTGAGGAGAGCGGCCAGCTCTTCGGGACCAATGATTTGGTCATCGTGGCACTTTTGCAACTGTAGAAAAACGTTAACTTGATTCATCAGATTTATACGCAGGTTAGTCATTAAAGTGGCGAGCTTAGGCACTTCAATTCAAGTTAACAAAGGCAAAAATTTCGATGAAATCTATGAAAAATATGGTGCATGAAAATGCATTGGAAGACCAATCGCAGATGTCAAAATTTTCATGTGTTCAGATTCCAAAAACCCCTTTTTTTGCCGATGCTCGGGAATTCAAAAAGGGGCGACATAGACCCTCAGAGCTGATGGCACGAGAATGGATGATGAAAACAGCGAAATCAATATCTAACGCAACCAACGCTGCGTTGGAGACCAATGTGGGCGTACATGGGTCACCCTATTACTCAAAAGGCACACTGAAGAAGAATGGTCGTCACGCTAGTAAAGTCCTGCGCAAAGAAGCTGGCATAACATCAGAGCGCAATAAGGACTTAGCAGCTAGGAATCTGATTGCTCAAGGCTGGTTGCCGAAACTTACGACATATGCTTGCACTGATATTGAAGAAATATCTTATGGAACAACCAGGAATTTTGACGATCGGTGGCCAAGAGATCCTAACAAACCAATTTCACTAGAACTTATGGTCGCAGCTAAGCAAGAAGTTCAATGCAGAGAAAGCTTTTATGCGAGCAAAGACGAAAAAATTAAACTGCATCCAGTGCTTTTAAAAAAGTTACGTGAAGCTCTTTGCAAATTCCTTTTCAACGCGAATGCGTTGCATGGATATGTCGTTGATGCAACACCTGATGTTGACCTAGTTGATGGAGAAGATATACCAGCCTTGATGATGGCACTCTTTGACTTGGATGAGCGTTTGAGCGATTGCAACCTGTTCGTTCCTGTAAGACCACCTTCTTTTGCGATTGACCTTAACCGAGGTGTTCACGGTGCTATTGAATTCCTTTATGGCAAAAATTCTAATGAAGATTCGAAGACATCACTTCAAGCACTTTCTTAGAGCAAACCGGCTTGGAGTTGCCCCCATTTCACGGGCACGTTGTTGTTCTCAAAGAGAAAGTCCCAAATGCCCAATCCCAAACCGCTGTCACGGATTGCCGTGCACTCGGATTCGAGTTTGAAGCGGTCGTATAAGCTACCACCGGTTGAATGCCTGGTGACGGTCGCCGTCGTCCCTTAGGGTGTTGACCGCGAGTGATTCAGTTCAGCCTTGATGAGACCTTCAAGAATCTAGCTTCGGCTTTGCAGCGATTGCGGCCTGTCGACGAGACAGGTACTGGCGTCGGCTATGAACCAGAGAACGGCCTCTCAATGCTGCCAGCTGCCAGCCCGCCTGACCAAGGTCCGGAACCCAAGCGGCGAGCAACTCAGGTAGGCCTTGTCCGGGTCTAAACTGCGCTATAGGCGAACTGACACGCCGCAAGCCGGTTGGTCGGCTCATAAACGTCGTACCGCCCCCTCCTGCGGCCGGCCTCCGAGAACAGATGAAGGTTCTTGCGAGCCCGAGATCCAACGACGTAGAGCATCTTCTGCGCGCTTACATCACCGTCTCTATCGTTGAAATGGGGCACCATGCCTTCAAGCAATGCGTAGGCAATGACGACATCAAACTCGGCACCCTTTACGCCATGAATCGTGGACACGGTGATCCCCGAACGGTTCTGGAAAATCTTCCGGAAAAAGTCGATGCTGCCAATGCCGTCGACTCCCTCCGACTCAAGCCGGCTGATACGTGACTCAGAACTCGAAAAAAACGCTTTATAGTGATCCTCCAACTGTGCGAACTCATGAAACGGAACTCTGAGGCGAGCGAAAAGTTCATCGAAGAACCGACGCAAATAGGTTAGGCCCATCGATTCAGCGATGGAGATCACATTGCATTCACGAAGTAGCAGCTTTCGAGATAGATAGCCGGTTGTTGCCCCCATATCCTTTAGGTCGTTCAGGATCTCGCCAGCCCAGCGAAGTCGACGGGTATACATCGTTGGAGACGGATCGGTTAGAGCCAAGCGGGCGAGGCGGTACCAAAAATTCTCTATGTCTCGCGCGAATGGCACCATTCCAGGCCCGTCGAACTCGTATTCAGGCATGCGCACGGTGAGCCTACGGGTCATCGTTGCGAGGTGTACCCACTGAGGAGCGAGGATACAAATCTCGTGAGGAGAAATTCCCAGTGTCTCAACGTTATGCCTTACGAGTCTGGCTATCTCGTCAGCTAAGGCTTCGTGATTCACCGTGTGATTGAACGAAACAAGGCTAGGGTAGTTGCGCTCAGACCCCACCGCTTCAATAGCGGTGTGGTGAACGTTGAAGTTGCCGAAGTAGCTGACGATTCGAGCTGAAGAGCGGTAGTTCCTCGAAAGCGAGCCCGACTCGATTGCAAGTCCACTAAGAGTGCGCAACTCGTCAAGCGCAATGGGATATCCACCTAGCGAACCATAGATCGCCTGATTGGGGTCCCCCACCATGAAGAGAAGCGTACTACCGCGGCCAGCGCGAAGGATCGACGCAATGATTGCGTACTGAATTTCCTTGGTGTCTTGGTACTCGTCAACAAGAATCACCTTGAAGATTTTTGATAGTAAGTCACTGATCGGCGGGTTCTTTGCAACCAGTTGGTAAGCGTGCCAAAGGATCAGTTCAAAGTCGATTTGGTGATTCGCAGCGAGTTCACCGAAATATGCGCTCAGAACCTGTTGGATGACTTCGTGCTTACGTCCGTCCGGACAACCTAGGACGTAACCGTCTTTGGTGAAGTAGTAGTCGCAATCCCAGAACGTGACGCGAGCGGCGCTGTACGGTTCACAAAGCCGCTCTAAAAGCTTCTCGCGCTCATGCATATCGATTACACGGAATCCATGCGCGAGTTCGGTCTCGTAGATGCCGTAGGGCTTCAGAATCCATTCGAGGCAGAACGAATGGATAGTTCCGATCCACAGCTGCGCGGTGTCCACGCCGAGATCTTCTATGCGTTCGCGTATTTCGTCTGCCGCTCGATGCGTATAGGTGATCGCTGCCACAAACTCCCTGGTAGTATTCAATTGAGAGAGTACATAGGCGAGCTTGTAGGTTAGTGTTCTTGTCTTCCCGCTTCCAGGGCAAGCCACAAGGAACAAGCTTCCTGGGAAGCGGACCGCCTCGGCCTGCTCAGCGTTCAGATCCTTCTCGTTCCACGTAAACATCAGTCGACCTGCGCAAGGATTGCGTGGATCTGATCGCCGGGGATATCGACCATCATTCGCGCTTTGAGCGCGGCAAGGGTAGTCGCGCCTTCTCTGAACTGTTCCAGAACTTGAAGTGCAGGCGCCACAGCCGCCGCGAGAACAAGACCATCACTCACAGCATGCCGAAGTCTATAGCTATAGATGTTGAAGAACAGCTCACGCGTCAGCGTAGATCTGGCGAAGAAGATAGCTGTCCAAATATAGGCAGGGAGCACCGTCTTGTGGCTAATATTTTTGCCAAGCAGGATCGCGAACCAACCTTTGCCCTGATTGGATGCCATAGTCAGAACTCGCCGCCCATAGCGAGCCTTGTCTCCAGACACTAGTTCTGCTCTGGCGGCGGCAATGGTGGCCGGTTGCTGATAGACGCTGTCCACGACCAAGGTCACCTCCGCCGCGTTGCCAGCGGCGATGAAATCCACCTCAAAAGTGTGTTGGGCGTATTGGACTGAGAGCCACGCGTTTCCAGCGACGAATGCGTCCAGTTCTACCTTCCTGGCGGCGCCGGCCTCCTCTGAGCCTTGGCATTTGGCCTTGAACTTTGCCTCTGCAGCCGTGTCGCCGGCCGCGACAGCAGTGTCAAGGAACGCTTTGTCTAAGTCGGTGATGATGCCGCAGCGCTTCCGAATACGTGTGTCGTGAAAGAGCAGTGCTACGTTCTTGAAGCCGGTGCTGCGGACATTGATTAGGCTTACTCCGAGTTCGTCCAAGCTAACGCCGACTACCTTCTTGAAAAGAGTCGGAACAAGAATCTCTTCCGCGTCGCCTTCGACGAGTACCACGCTCTTCGCGAAAAGCAGATTGCTTCTGATGGCATCAAGATATCGCTGAACGCTGCCCAATTGATCTGTCGTAAGGCCCGTCGCTGGTTGATAGGCCTCGCAGGTCCGGCCCACTCGACCTAGGACATTGACGCTTTGGATGTTGCTGACCTCGGAAATTTGTGTCGAATGTGTTGAGTAGATGATCTGCGTGTCGTCGTAGGTGATGCGGTCAAAAAGTGTCTTCTGGATGTGTGTGTGAATGTGGGCTTCAGGCTCTTCAATTAGCAAGAAGTTGGCAATCGACTGGTGGGCCTTCTGGTACTTGAATTCAAGAAGCTTGAGCGTCAAGAAAATCAGATTTGCACCGCCAAGACTCAATTCATGGATTGCGCCTTCATAGTCTTCGTCTGACTCTCCCACGAAAAGCTTGAGTGACTGAAAAAGCTTGTCAGCCTCATCAGGCAGATCTGACTTGATAGACAGCGTACTCGGTGAGTATGTTTCGCCCGCTGCGTCCTTGATCGTGTCTCTGATGTTTGTGCGAACGGCCTGCACGTCATCAAGCGCCTCAATCGAGCTATTGAGGCCTTTCACCAGCGCGACAATCGGTCCCATCGTCGCGGGCGCGATTTCTCCACTCTTGCTCTTCAGGAGCGTCAGCAACGGATTGGTTCTGTTGTTGTGGAACTCCGCCACTACATCGCGCAAGGCTTGAATGAAGGTGAAAGAGACCTCCTTGGCGACCGATAGAAACCCGGGAACACGGGATCCAATTCGCGGGTCATCGGTTTCTTTGACGAACACACAGTTCTCGAAGTCGCCGACGATTTCCTTGTAGACAGCCGGGTCGGAAAAGTCTGCAGTACTTCGTCCGGTTAACAAGGTTTCGTAGTCGGCGATAGCGATTTCTTGCCGAATGGAGTCTAGGCCGACATGGTCGCCATCTGCAAGAGCAGCGAGCCTGAGGCGCAGCTCTTTCTTCGGTCGAAAGATGAGGTTGTAGGTGGCCGTTCCGATTGGACCTCCCGCAACCACGCCCGTGCCATGCAGGAAGAGCGCCTGTATTGCTTCATCAGGACCGATTTCATCGAACTCAAGGGAGATGATGATCCAGTGACCGCGCCAATCATCTAGTCCTCGGTGGAAGTCACCTTCGTCGAGCCGGAAGGCCGACCTGACCATGTTGTCGTCCAACAGCAAGCGAATCGCGCGAAACAGATTTGTCTTGCCTGAACCGTTTTCTCCAATGATGGTGTTCACGCCCTTGTTGAGGCGCAAAGTCGTTCTCGCGAAGTTTCGATAGTTGATCGCAGTGAGCCTTGAGATATGCACTTCGAAGTCTCCCTAGTTTCTTCAATGAATCTGCGAACAATCCTACTCGACTTCCCATGCGCGGCCTTTGTCAGTTTCTCGACGCCGCCCAAGTTTACGCGGTGGGAGTCCGCCAAGAGCATCCAGCCTACTCCCGGTGTTCACTGACTAATGGCCTCACTTGGCAGCAATAAGTGTCAGCTTCCTGACTATCGACAAGTACGGATTAGCGATAGGGCGGGTTCGGAGATTCAGCGCAATCTCGGAGGTGCAAGACCCGGTTCTCGGAGCAGAGTCCATCGAAAAGACGGTGTGCAGACGGGGCGTAAGCGGTAATGCAGGTGCCCCGCCCCATGTGACCGCTGCCAGCCTTTTGAAGTCATTCGCATTTGGAAAATAGTATGAACAAGCCTTAGTCTTTCAGACCAAAAAGCCAAACTACTTGCTGGAATCGAGATCAGGCACATGATCAAGAAAGGGCAGATGAGAGACCCAGAAAGTTCTACACTGTCCGAGTCAGATCAGCCCTAATCGTTGGCCGCCTGATCGGCGCCGTGGGCGTTCCGCCTCTAAACGCCTTAGGTCTGATATTGCGACAACATCTGGCGGTCTTCACCTTAAACCTCGACCTTGAAGAGCGATAGAGCAACTTCTTAAATCTGCCATAAATTTGCCATAGTTGAAGAGTAAAAACACTTCAAATCCAGTCAACACCAGTACGAAAAAATGCATTAAGATCAAGTAGTTGCAGGTTAATTCCATACAACATCCTTTGATTCTTTTTGGCTGTTAATCCGTAGGTCCCTGGTTCGAGCCCAGGTCGAGGAGCCAAAAACTCGTTATGAATCAAGCCCTTACGCCACAAGCGTAGGGGCTTTTTCTTTGTGTCTGCTATGTCTTGGGAGGCTGAGCCGAAGTTCATTTTTGGCAACTAGTTCACAAATCCAGCGCAACTAATCACTACCCAAGGTACTTGTAAAAATTCACACTCACGGCATCTCATCACTTTTGTGGATATGCCATGACTACGATCTTCAAATCCTCGCCGTCCAGCTTGAAATACCAACAAGGATTTGTTGGCTTGGCGCCCAGCGCCTTGGAGGCATCGGATGCGGAGCAGATCCTTGCGCATACTTTGGATGAAATTGCCTGCGGTGTGATTGTTGTCGATGAGCTCGGGCGCATCGAGCATTGCAATCTAGCTGGGAAAACGATTTTGCAGCGTGCCCAGTTGCTCAAACAAGAGGATATGCAGCTGCTCACAGTGGATGCACAAGATCAAGACGAACTCATGGATGCTCTCGGAAACGCCAAAAAAGGAAAGCGAGGCATGCTCGCTTTAGGAGACAAGTCTCAAAGCACCGTTGCCATCGTGCCTTTGGATCGGCATGCCCAAGCTGGCAAAAGCAGATCAGATCAAAGCGCCCCATGTCGCATCGCCTTGATTTTCTCGCGCAGCGGCATGTGCGAGACATTGATGATGAGTTTTTTTGCCCGCGCCTACCAGCTCACCCGCGCTGAAGAGCAAATACTGGGCCTTTTGTGCGCCGGGCATACAGCGCCTGAAATGGCCAGACAATTGCAAGTGGGCGAAGCCACTGTGCGCACCCACATCCGCAGTATTTGTCAAAAAACAAACAGTCATGGCATCCGTGAAGTCCTCAAGCGCTTGGCTCTGCTGCCGCCCCTCATGGCCGCAGTGATGCCGACTGCATTTGCTTGAGCTCGACATTTGAGTTTTCACAGGCAGCTGCCGCCATAATGACGGCATGCAAGACAATAAATCCAAAGAACTACCACCCAGCATTGCACGTCTGGCCGAAACCGGTACAGAGAGAAATTACAAGAAAAAAAGCATCATCATCAGCGAAGGCGACAATGGCGATACGCTTTTCGTCCTTCTCGAAGGCAGCGTGCGCGTCTTCGGACAAGATACCAACGGCCGCGAAGTCACCTACGGCAGCATTGACAGCCCGAGCTACTTCGGTGAAATGAGCTTGGATGGCGGCCCCCGCTCTGCCAGTATCGAAGCATCCACGGCCTGCCGCTGCGCGGTTATCACACGTGAGCGCGTAAAAGCAGAAATTGTCAACAACCCCGAACTCGCCAGTGAGCTCATCAGCAAAATCATCGCGCGAGCTAGAGCTGCCACGGATACTGTGCGAAGCATGGCACTGAAAGACGCCTATGGGCGCTTAAGAGATGTGCTCAACCACTTGGCCAGCGAGCCAGACGCCTACGGCCACAGGAAAATCAAATCGGGCACAACCCATGCGTCTCTGGCGCTGCAAATCGGCACCAGCCGAGAAATGGTCAGCAAAATATTACGGGATCTAGAAAAAGGCGGCTATGTAGGTGGCGCTGGGCGTGCGATCCTGATCGTCAAAAAACTGCCTTTGCAGTGGTAAA
>JAAFJC010000030.1 GCA_013297925.1 Comamonadaceae bacterium | reverse complement strand
AAGGAGGCTGGGAAGAGGAGGTTTCAAAATCCGATGCTGCGCACCGTTTTGCGCTGATCTTTGGGTGCGGCTTCAGCGGCTGCAACCAGCCAGCCAAGTTGGGCATGTGCATCATCGCCCTGAGACAGAGACTCCTTCGTCGGCATTAACGCGCAGGAAATTGACAAGCGAAGGCTTGAGCCTACTGGCAGAGCTTCCGCCGGCATCTGGGAGTTGGCTGATATCTGGGTTGCGAGTTTGATCAATTGAGCTTGGCTGCAAGCGCCTTCAACCAACATCACAAAATGCGAATCGTCTAAGCGGCAAATCACATCCATATCGCGCGCGTTTTGCTGCAAACGAACACTGCTCAGAATCAACGCGCGATCAGCGATTTCCCTGCCGTGCTCTTTGACGAACCACGCATGATTGGTTAACTCGACAAGCAACAACCCATAGGAATGCCCAAAGCCATTGGCGCGGATGATGCTGCCATGCATATGTTGCAAGAAGCTGCGCATGTTGGGCAGGCCTGTGAGGGCATCATGGCTGGGCAGGCCAGCTGCCCGCGCCCGGCCCTCGCGACGCGAATTGCTGCGTGCCAGCAGGGCATAAAGCAGTGCAGGCAGGCAAATCGTGCTGGCCAAAGGCACGCTGTATTGGGTGAGCCAGCTGTTGGGAATGGCACCCAAATTGCGCAGAATCAAAGGTGTAACGGATAGCGCAATCGGCGTGCAACTCAGAGCCACCCAACGCGTGATCGATTCACCGCGCTGCCAAGTAACGGCCATCAGTGCGTAGATCAAGGCAATCGAGCAGAGCGTGCCCAGATTAAGAAGTTGATAGCTCAGCCAAGTCGGTCGCATCAGCTCCCAAGTTGCGCAACACAGCATTGCAGCAGCCTGAAGAATGATCAGTACATTGATCAATCGCAGGTGTACAACGGGTTGCACAATGACTCGGACTAACCAAGGTGCCAGCGCCGCGGTCAAACCGGCCAAAGCGTAATTCAAGCGGTCGCTTATCAATGGGGAGGCACTATCAATGAACAGCGGCAGCAAGCCTAAATTTGTCAGATTGAACATGCCCAATAAAAACAGACTGCCGGCGTACGCAGCAAAAACAGGTTCGCGGCGCAGGCCATGCAGGCTTAAGCTTGCCGTGCCAAGCAGAACCAAGAGGCCCACAAATGCGCCAAGCATCATGTGTTCTTTGAGCTGTTCGGCAAGATAGGTGCTGTCGCTGTACACGACCAAGGGCAACGAAACGGGAAAGCGCGCGTGTTCGATGCGCAACAAATACGACACTGCATCTGTGGCTTCGCTTTGGAGCTTAAAGGTAGGCAGCCGGGTGTGTAGCGGCCAGTCTTTGCGCGCAAGCACGTCGCCAGCGCGCTGGCTCTTCCATTGCCCCTTTGAATCTTGCCAATGGAGGCTCACATCATCCATCAAAGGCGAGCCAAGTTCCAGCAGCCATTGAGAATACGCTTCGCGAGCCTTGAGATCAAAGCGCAGCCAGAGCACTTTGCCGTCAATTGAATGGGCATCTGTGCTGGTACTGGGCACAAATTTCGCTTGGCCTGAAAGAATACTTGCTTGAATCGCGGGAGCTGTTGTGTCTTTGTTGTGATCAATCCAATACTGGGTGCTCGGCAGCAAATCCAGCTTGGCTTGGCCGGCCATCAAGCGAACAAGCGGTGGCGCTCCGCTTGATGCAGGCGAACTTGCCCCCTCTTTGGGCTTGGAATGCACAGCAGGCGCTTGCGCACTGATCCAAAGAACACTCACACTGACCAAGAAGGCGAGGGCAAGCGCCCACCTTGGGTAGCTAGTTGAGGGGCGAGCGCGGGCAGCATCCATAAATTGCTACCAACTGTAACTTAAAAATATCGTTTGTCTAGGCTTTGCCGGGTTTTAGATTAGACGAAGTCAATTTCTGTGAAACAAATACACAATCAGGTGGACGGTTCCAACATCTTCTTCATTTTCTTCATGGCCGCCACTTCAATCTGGCGAATGCGCTCAGCGCTCACGCCGTATTCCGCAGCCAAATCATGCAAAGTGAGGCCGCCTGAGCCGTTGTCATTCACCTTGAGCCAGCGCTCTTCGATGATGCGGCGGCTGCGTGGGTCGAGTTGTTCCATCGCGGCGAGCACGCCATCGCCAGCCATATGGTCGCGCTCCCGTGCTTCGAGTTGAGCGGTGGGCTCCATCGAGCTGTCAGAGAGATAGGCAATCGGGCCATAAGCCTCTTCGCCATCGTCTGAAGGAGAAGGGTCAAGCAGCACATCGCCGCCTGCAAAGCGCGCTTCCATCTCGATCACTTCTTCGCGCTTCACATTGAGTGTGCGCGCGACAGTGTCGATCTCTTTGGCGTTCAGGCTGTCGCGGTGCGTCGTGCCATCTAGCTCTTCAGAAGCATCGTGTTTGAAGCCTTGCTTCATCGAGCGCAGATTGAAGAACAGCTTGCGCTGCGCCTTGGTGGTGGCCACCTTGATCATGCGGAAATTCTTGAGGATGTATTCATGAATCTCAGCCTTGATCCAGTGCAGGGCATAGCTCACGAGGCGCACACCTTGATCAGGATCAAAGCGCTTGACGGCTTTCATCAGGCCGACATTGCCTTCTTGGATCAAATCCGCATGCGGCAGGCCATAGCCCAAATACTGGCGGGCGGTGGAAATCACCAAGCGCAGATGCGAGAGCACCAGGCGGCCAGCGGCCTCCATGTTTTGCCCATCTTTCCACTGGCGCGCATAGCGCTGCTCTTCTTCGAGCGTGAGCATCGGCATGCGATTGGCCGCGCTGATGTAAGCATCCAAGTTGCCCAGCGAGGGCACCATGCTCATGCTACCCCAGTTTGTAATTGCTGTTGAGGCAGCGGTGTTATTCGACAGAGTTAAAGCTCCAGACATGTTCAGAACTCCTTGCGTTCTTTTCCTACCCTTGACTGCGCTAAAAGTGCGGGTTTTCACGGGTATGAATGCAATATTAGCACTCTTCTTGGGGGAGTGCTAAATGAAAAAGTTCAATCCCTTTGATGGTTAATGACTATCGGGTCATTTTTGTGTATTGACGGGTATGAGATCATTCTGTTGAATCAAGACAGTAAATTTATGAGCCTTGCCCAGACATCTAGCCAGCCTAAGCAGCCATTGCGAGCATCTCATGTGTCAGTTTTGCTTTTGGTCTTTGCAGGGGTCTGGCTTTGGCATTTGAGCTCTGCGAGCTTGACAGCGCCTCAGGACAATTTGGAGCAGCTGTTGTGGACTCACTCTTTGCAATGGGGCTACTACAAGCATCCCCCCTTGCCCACTTGGTTGCTTTGGCCGTGGCTAACGCTCTTTGGGTGGCATGCCTGGGTGAGCTATCTATGGGGTGCATTCGTTAGCTTGCTTGCTTTCGTGTTGTTTTGGCGCTTACTGGCAGACCTGCGTGGCCGCCAATACGCTTTCTTGGCTTTGTTGGCTGCTTTATGCATCACTTACTACAACGGTAGGCTGTATTACTACAACCACAACACGGTACTGATGCTTTTCGTTTGCCTCTCAGCTTGGGCAAGTTGGCAAGCGATGCAGACGCAGCGGCGCAAGTGGTGGGTGGTATTGGGCTTAGCGTTGGGTGCAGGGGCACTGAGCAAGTACCAAATCGCTATCTCGGTGCTTTGCGTCTTGGTGTTTTTCATTCAGCAAGGGGCGTGGCGGATTGCAGCGCAGCGACAAGGCTTGGTCATTGCTGGAGCCGTTTCGATGCTGGTGTTTGCGCCGCATGCTTTCTGGCTACAGGCTAACGAATTTGCACCTCTGGCCTATGCGAGAGAATCCTCTCTGGGAGTCAGTCTGAGCGGCGGCAAGCGTGTGATTCACAGTATGCGCTGGTTGGTCGATATGCTGCTCAATCGTGCGCTGCCGGCTTGGTTGCTATTGGTCATAGTCGCGAGTCTGGCGGCCAAGCTGGGCGAGGAGAAAGCTTCTACTGAGAGCGAGAGCAACAAGGTAAAAGCTCGCGCTTTTCTTTTGATTTGGGGTGCTGTGCCTTTGTTGTTCATCGTATTTTTAGGGCTGGTCACTGGCGCTGAGCTAGCACCGCATTGGGGCACTGCTTTCCTATTGTTTGCTATACCCGCTGCGATGGAGCTCTGGCCTAAGTTATGGCCAAGAGCTCAGATTAAGTATGCGCTCGCCACCTTTGTGATGCTGCAAGCACTGCTGTTGTTGGCCAGCTATCTGACATCTTACAAAGGCCCAGCCAATCTGCGTGACAAGCATTGGCGAAGCATTGATTCAGCTCGCTTAGCCAGCCAGATTGAACCCAAAGCGCAGGAGATACTAGGCCGCCCGGCGCGAGTGTTGATCGGCTCAGCCAACATATCAATGGCTATTGCCATGCAATTGCCTGGCAAGCCATTGGTTTTAGTCGATGGTCGATTTGATCGCAGCCCATGGATACCTGCGGATTTGGTAGAGCGTTGCGGCGCGATAGAAATCATCAAGGGCGTCCCGGTCAATCCACCTCCCGAAGTACAAGTCTTCGGCAAAGCCTATCCCGGTTGGGGCTGGAAAATTGTGAGGCCCACTCGGCCTGATGCTTCTTGTTAATCCGATCGCCCACGACACGACCAGACTCAAGCACTATGACCATCAGTCACGAAAATTCAAACGATCAGCATTCATCTCAGGCTCTCGTTTTAGGCCTGCGGCCTCCTCAGCCAAGCTTATCTTGTGTGATCCCGTGCTACAACGAAGCCAAGAATTTAGAGCAATTGCTGCCTATGATGTCTGAGACATTGGCAGCGCTCAGCCCAGCATGGGAGCTCATCTTGGTGGACGATGGCAGTACCGATGCAACCGCTTTGGTGTTGGCCAAATGGGCGCAGCAGCCAGGGTTCAAGGCTATATTTTTATCGCGTAATTTTGGTAAGGAAGCGGCTTTGTCTGCCGGTTTGCAAGCCTCCCAGGGCGATGTGGTGGTGATGATGGATGGTGATTTGCAGCATTCTGGCGATCTGATCGGCACGTTTATGCAAAAGTGGCGCGAGGGGGCAGATGTTGTCTACGCGGTGCGCGAACATCGTAGAGATGAAAGTCGATTCAAGCGCTGGGGCACGGATCTTTTCTATGCTTTGGTCAATGCGGCGGATCGCTTTGAAGTGCCAGCTGGAGCGGGCGATTTTCGTTTGATGGATCGGCGCGTGGTCAATGCGCTGCTCTCACTGCCTGAGCGCAATCGATTCATGAAAGGCTTGTATGCATGGGTGGGTTTCAATGCAGTCGCCGTACCCTATATGCCAAATGAGCGAGGTCACGGAAGCAGCCACTTTAGCGCGATGCGCTTGATTCGATTTTCTTTAGATGGCCTCACTGCATTTACCACTTTGCCTTTGCGTGCAGTCAGTTTGCTTGGATTCGCGCTTGCCGTCATGGCTTTTTTGTATGGTTTTTTTCGTACGGTGACTTATTTTTTGTATGGCTCAGATGTGAGCGGCTGGACAACGATTGTGGTTAGCCTGATGTTGTTTGCTGGCATACAAATGATTTCACTGGGCATTGTGGGTGAATACATTGGCCGTGTGTTTGAAGAAGTCAAGGGCAGGCCTTTGTATGTCGTCAAACATGAGTTGGGGAGTGGCTTGCCAGATCGCACGAGCGAGCCACGGTAACTCGCTTTTGCTCAGCTGCGCAAAAAAGCCCAGCGGCGGCTGAGAAAATAGGTCATCACTGCGACGGCCATCAAGACGAGAAGCAGCGCCCAATCGTAGCGCCAGCCTAGCGCTAAGGTGACGGCATAGGCCGATTCATTGATGCTGAAACCCAAAGCAGACACACCGAAAAAGCGCAGCGCTGATCTACCCAATGGCGCACTCTGATCACGAAAAGTCAGGAGATAATGGCCTGAGAATGAAGCGACGAAAGCCACCTGCCAGCCGATGATATTGGCCAGTAATGGCTTGAGCCCCAACTGACTCACCAAACCGACCACGACCAACCAATGCACTGCTGCAGCCATCGCGCCAACGACAAGAAAAAATACCAAGCGCTGGCGTGTGCTGTGTTGGCCTGTGGGCTCGGCGGAATAGTTCATGGCTGTTTGAGTATAGGTCCGCAGCCATGAGCAGCATGCCGCGTAGCCTGTGTATTTGTGTGGACGATTATGGCCTGCATGAAGGTATCAATGACGCTGCGATTAGCTTGGCGCAGATGGGGCGCGTGCATGCGATCAGTTGCATGACGGCAGGGCTCACTTGGCGCACTCAAGCGCAGCGCTTAATTCCCATAGCGGCGTGTGGCGTGGATATTGGCCTGCATCTGGATTTCACTGAGAAATTGCCGGGCCAAGTCAAGCGCTGGCCTTTGGGCAAATTTATTGCGCTGAGCTACTTTCGCCAACTAGGTCGTGCTGCGATTCGTGCAGAAATTATTCGGCAACTTGATTGTTTTGAGCAGTACTTTTGCAATGCACCCACCTATGTAGATGGCCATCAGCATGTGCATCAGCTGCCAATTGTTCGCGAGGAGTTGCTGGCTCAATTGGCGCTGCGCTATCCCACGAAGCGCCCTTGGTTGCGCAACACACGCTCGGTGGGGCTGGATTGGCAAGCTGCGGGCGAAGGTTGGAGAGCGGTGGTCAAACCGTGGGGCATTGCGCTATTGGGCTCGCGCGGTTTGTCAGCTCAGGCACTCAAGCAAGGCCATGCTCAGAATCAGCGACTGCTGGGCGTTTACGATTTTTCTGGCGGCGCGGCTCGCTACATGCAGCTTTTGCAGAAATGGTTCAAGCAGGCACAAACGGGGGATTTGTTGATGAGTCACCCCAGCGGGCAGGCGAACGCAGTTGATACCTTGCTGCCCGCTCGCCAAGCCGAGTTTTCTGTCCTGGCAAGCGAGGCTTTTCAGCAGCTGTTAGTGCACGAAAACATCGAATTGAAAGCCGTCAGTCGGATGCGACTGTGAGGCTGAGCGCATACTGGGCGCTCAAGCGGCGATGGTTTGATCCACAAAAGCTTGCAGCTGTGCCTTGCTCAATGCGCCGACTTTCGTCGCGGCAAGTTGGCCTTTGTTGAAGATCATGAGCGTGGGGATGCCGCGGATGCCGAATTTGCCGGGGATGTCGCGGTTGTCGTCCACGTTGAGCTTGGCGATCTGAAGTTTGCCGTTGTAAGTGCCGGCCAGTTCGTCCAACGCAGGGGCGATCATTTTGCAAGGGCCGCACCATTCAGCCCAGAAGTCCACAAGGACGGGCTTGTCAGCTTGCAGCACGTCGGCTTCGAAGCTGGCATCGGTGATGTGTTTGATGAGGTCGCTGGCCATGGTGTTTTCTCTCGTCTAAAGTGATAAAGGATTGGCCTAGGCCAACAGCTATTACAGTGTGGGCATTGTGACAGAAACCAAGTTTTATCTTTTAGCCGCATTGGGCAGGCTCTGGCTATGACGGCCATAGGCAAAACGAATGGCTGGGCGGAGCTTTGGGTTCGTATTGCTGAGGCTTTGATCCAAGTTCAAACGCATCCTGCGCGCTGCGTGGTTTTGCTGCCGTATTTCCAGCTGCAGCCCCTGCTCAGGCGGGTAGCTCAAGCTTCTGGCGCAGGCTTTTTACCTCGGATTGAAACGACCAAGAGCTGGCAGCAACGCATCGCCCCGTTTGAGGCCGATGTGTGGGATGTGAGCTTGGATGCAGGGCTGGATAGCTTGCGCGCTCGCAATTGGCTCGCGCGTGCGGGGCTGGCCGAGCATCATGCGGTGCTCACGCCGCTCTTGGTGCAAACGGCTCAGCAGTTGGCGGGCTTGGCGTCTGCTGTGTTGCCTGCTGAACGTGCGGCTTGGGCGGAGAGTCTGCGCGGTGTGGTGGGGCAGGGCAATGAAGCGGGGTTTGCAGCTTATGAAGCGGCGGTGGCGCGCATTGCGCTGGAGTGGGCTGCGGCATCCAGCTATGCGAGCGATGCGCTGCTCTCGTCTCAGGCTTTGGCTGAAGTGGATCAGCTCATCATCGTGCGCGGCGTGCAGCCTAATGATTTCACGCAAACGCTGGCTAAGCAGTGGGCGGCGTTGAGCGGTAAAGAGCCGCTTTGGTTGGATCTGCCTTCATCTTCAGCAGGCGAGCTGTATGTGCACCGCGCAGATCATGCCGAAGATGAATCGCAGCGCGCCGCAGCTTGCGTGCTGGCTCATATCGCTGCAGGGCGCACGCCGGTGGCGCTGCCCGCGATTGATCGCTTGGCCACACGGCGCATCAGCGCGATGCTGCATGCCCGGTGCGTGAGCGTGCAGGATGAGACAGGCTGGCGCTTATCGACCACGCGTGCTGCTGCGGGGCTGATGAGTTTGCTGCGCGCTGCGATGCCTTCAACTGGGCAAGACGCGCTGCTGGATTGGCTCAAGCACACCAGCGTGCCTGCGCAGGCTGTGCAGCGCCTAGAAGGGCTGCTTAGAGGGCAAAACAACGATATCGCCGGCATAGAATCAGCGCGAGCAGCTATCAAATTCATAGCGGACGATGTGGCGCATGAGCCAGCAGCAGTGTTGCAAAGCTTGCGCAGCGTGCGCCCGATTGCAGCTTGGTTGGCTGCCTTGCAGCAAGCGCTTAGGATCAGCGGCCAATGGCAAAGCTTGAGCGAAGATGCCGCCGGCTTGCAGATGCTGCAAGCCTTGCATTTGAAGGCTGAAGCCAACGCCATCTTGCAAAGTGATACCTCACGCATGAGCTTAAGCGAATTCAGCTCCTGGGTGCAAGCTGCGCTCGAAGGCGCGAGTTTCAAGCCGCCTGCACCCGAGCAAGAGGCGCAAGTGATCATCCTGCCGCTGGCGCAAATGGCAGCTCGCCCCTTTGCTGCTGCCGTGCTCGCAGGCTGTGATGAGCTTCGCCTGCCGCTCGCGCCCGAGCCAGCGGGCTTGTGGACGCGTTCGCAGCGCGCCGCGCTCGGCCTGCCTTCGCGCGAAGCCTTGGCGCAAGAGCTGCAAGCGGTGTGGGCTTGGGCGATGTGTGTGCCGCATATTGATGTGCTCTGGCGGCATGCGCAGGGCGATGAGGTTTTGCAGCCCAGTCCTTTGTTGCAAGCCTGGCAGGCTGAGCATCCGTGGCAAAAAGCGAGCGATCCGCGCAGTGAGATCAGCGTGGCGGCGCAGCCACTCACGATGCCTGCGCCGAACATGAAAGAGGCCGGCGATCTTATGCCGCGCAGCTTCTCAGCCAGCAGCTATGCCGATGCGCGCGCCTGCCCTTATCGCTTTTTTGCGCTGCGCTTGCTCAAACTCAGCGAATCGCGCGAGCTGGATGAAGAGCTATCGAAACGCGATTTCGGCGCTTGGCTACACGCGGTGCTCGGCAAATTTCATGAGACAAGGCCGCGCGCGACGGACGCACTGCAAGATGCGGCGTTGCTCGATGCCTGCGCCGCAGAAGAATCGAAAGCGCTGTCACAAGACCCGAGCTTCGTGCCCTTCGCAGCTTCCTGGCCACGCTTGCGCGAGAGCTATTTGCTATGGTTATCAGAGCATGAAGCCAAGGGCTGGCGATTTGAAAGCAGTGAAACGTCTTTGGAATGGGCGACTGAAGATGGCTTGAAGCTTCAAGGCCGCTTGGATCGGGTGGACATCCTCGCAGGCTCAGGAGCTGCTGAGCACTTTGTGATGGACTACAAAACCGAAGGCAGCGCTTCGCTCAAGAAGCGCGTGGCTGATCCGTTGGAAGACACGCAGTTGGCTTTCTATGCCGCGCTGTTAGGCAAGGAAGATGTGAGTGCAGCCTATCTTGCGGTGGGTGAGAGGGCCACTGAGCTGATTGCCCAGCCGCAAGTGCGCGAAGCCGTGCCGATGCTGCTAGCTGGTCTGCGTGATGATGCGCAAAGAATGCGCGAAGGCCATGCACTGCCCGCGATGGGTGAAGGCATGGCTTGCGAATACTGCGCGGCGCGTGGGCTGTGCAGAAAAGACTTTTGGGTGGAATCTAAACCCGTTCGCACTGAGCTTGTCGAAGGGCAGATTGGCTTCGACAAGCTCAGCCCGAACGGAGTTGATGGGGTAGGCCGTGCATGACTGAACAACTTGCCGCTTATGCCATGAACGGCCAGCCTTGCTCGCGCGAGGCGTTTTATGCTGCAGCCTGCGATCCGCAGCGCCCGATCGTCGTGCAGGCTTGCGCGGGGGCAGGCAAAACGTGGATGCTCGTCTCGCGCATCGTGCGGGCGCTGCTTGCGGGCAGTGAGCCGCAAGAGATTTTGGCGATCACGTTCACGAAGAAAGCTGCGGGCGAGATGCGCGAGCGGCTGCAAGAGTGGTTGCTTGAGTTCTCCAAAGCCGATGATGCAACGCTAGTTCAAGAACTGGTTTTAAGGGGAATTTCAGAAGAAATAGCTCGTTCGCCGGCAAAGAATCTGCGCAGCCTGCTATCAAATTTATATCAGCGTACTTTGCTCGAACCGCGCAGCGTGCAGATCCGCACCTTCCACAGTTGGTTTGCCCAGCTCCTGCGCAGCGCGCCTTTGGCGATTGTGCAAAGCCTCGGCCTGCCTACTCCTTATGAGCTGCTGGAAGATGATGAGCAGGCTGTCGATGAGCTCTGGCCGCGCTTTCATGCCCTGCTGTTGCGCGATGCGGCGCTGCATCAAATTTACCGGCAAGCCGTGCAAGAGGTGGGGCGCTGGGGCGTGCAAACGGCGCTGGAGAATGCGCTGGCTAAGCGGGTGGAGTTTGAGCTGGCGGATAAGGCGGGCGTGGTGGCACGCAGCATCAGGCCA
Organism: Comamonadaceae bacterium; assembly: GCA_013297925.1. GTDB lineage: Bacteria > Pseudomonadota > Gammaproteobacteria > Burkholderiales > Burkholderiaceae_C > JANMDU01. The sequence continues at coordinate 27,796 of JAAFJC010000030.1, read as the reverse complement.
TTCGCGCAAGTGTTTCCCGAGTTCGCAAGCCTTGATGAGCCCTTGCAAAAATTCGCGCAAGACAAAGCGCAATTAGCAAGCGCAGCCAAGCTGCTCGCAGCCGCCTCGCAAAAAACCTATGCCGCCAAAGGCGAAGAGCTACTCGCTGCCTTAGAAAAACAAGCCTGGGGCGACGTACCGATTTGCTTGCTCACGCTCAAAGACGAGCCGCGCAAATTCTCCGAGAAGATGGCTGGTATCGAAGAGATTCGCGCGGCGCAAGAGCTCTGCCTTCGCGTGCAGCAGGCGCAGCAGCAGCATGCTGCTTGGCAGCATCAGCAGCGCATGGCGCAGCTGTGCAGAGCGCTCAATGCCTGCTTTGCCGATCTCAAGCGCGAGCGCGGCTGGGTGGATATGGGCGATCTGGAGCGCGCTGCGCTGCATTTGCTGAGTGATGATGCGCTCTCGGGCTGGGTGCAGCAGAGGCTGGATGCGCAGATCAAGCATCTGCTGATCGATGAGTTTCAAGACACGAATCCGCTGCAATGGCAGGCACTGCAAACTTGGCTCTCGGGCTATGCGGGGGCTGGCAGTCAGCCGCCCAGCGTCTTCATCGTGGGTGATGCCAAGCAGAGCATTTACCGCTTTCGCCGCGCCGAGCCGCAGGTGTTTGAAGCGGCCACGCGCTTTGTCTGCGATGGCCTCGGCGGCACGCTGCTCAGCTGCGATCACACGCGGCGCAATGCTCAGGGCGTGATGCATGTGGTGAATTCACTGATGCGCACGGCTGCGACGGAATTGCCTTACGACTTTCGTAGCCACACCACTGAAAGCAGCGAAGCCGGCCGTGTGCTGCGCATGCCGCTGGTTCCTCGCATCGAGATGCCCGAGGCGAGCACCGAGCTGATCTGGCGCGACACACTTAATGAGCCGCGCGATGACCCAGAAGAGCATGCCGTGGACACTGAATGCGAGCTCGCTGCGCGCTGGCTGGCGGCGCAAATCGCAAGCGGCGTAGAGAGCAAAGACATCATGGTGCTGGCTCGCCAAAGAGATCGCCTCTCGCGCATGCGCGATGCGCTGCGAGCGCTTGGCATTGCCAGCCAGATCGCGGAGAAGACGCCTCTCATTGATCAACCCGAGGTGCAAGATGTGGTGGCGATGCTCGATGCGCTCGTCTCGCCTGCCAACAATCTGGCGCTGGCGCGCGCCCTGAAATCGCCGCTGTTTGCATGGGGCGATGATGATTTGATCGCCCTCGCGCAGGCAGCAAGAAGCGAAGAGGGTATGGGTAAGAGCTGGCTGGATGTGCTATTAAATCATGAGCACTTCGCGCAATATCTATGCCGGCGAGATGCCGATTTGGCTTCAAAAACAGCCCAAAAACTCTCGCAAATGCAGCGTTGGCTGCACACCCTTCCGCCGCATGATGCGCTCAGCAATATCTACGATGCGCATGCGCTGATCCAGCACTTCATGGCGGCCGCCCCCGCGCCGCTGCGCAGCCGCGTGCAGCTCAGTTTGCAAGCGCTGCTGCATGCAGCCTTGGAGACGAAGAGCGGCCGCTTCCTCACGCCCCATGATTGGGTGCGCCATCTGAAAAAAGCGCATCTCAAAACCCCGCAAGCCGCCAGCCCCGATGCCGTGCGCCTCATGACGATCCACGGCGCGAAAGGCTTGGAAGCGCATACCGTGCTCCTGCTCGATACCTGCACGCGCGCCAAGCTGGCCAAGCCGCTTGAAGTACTCGTTGATTGGCCAGGCGAGAAACAAGCGCCGCAAGTGTTTGCCTTCTTGCGCAGCGAAGGCTCAGCGCCCGAGTGTGTGCGCGAAGCCTTGGCGCATGAGCGTGAGCAGCGTGCCCGCGAGGAGATTAATGCGCTCTACGTGGCCATGACGCGCGCCAAGCAGCAGCTCGTGTTCTCTGGCCATGAGATGAGTAAACCTGATCCGCTCTGCCCATGGATGAGACTGGATGCGCTGGCTCAAGCGGATGAAAGCGCGGTGGAAGAGGTGTGGCATGGCGATTTTGCTGCGCCTGCTTCGCAAGCTGATGCAGAAGCAATTTCTAAGCCGTTTTCAATGCGAATTCTGCAATCATTTGAGCCTGTAGCCGGCATAGAACCTGCGCGAGAAGCTACGAATTCAATAGCAAACGCGGCCGCTGATAACCCAGCAGCAAACATCGGCATCGCCATGCACCGCCTGCTAGAGCTGTATCGTGCAGGCACTGATTTCACGAAGCTACTCCCACCCATCGCCCGCAGCCTGAATTTGAGCTCAAACCAAGTCGAAGAAGCCGGCCAAGCCGCCGAGCGCATCATCCAAGGCGAAGCCGCATGGCTCTGGGATGCAACGCAAATCGATTGGCAAGCCAACGAAGTCGAGCTCATCCATGCCGGCCAACTCCTGCGCCTAGACCGCCTCGTCAAACACAGCGCCACCCAAACCTGGTGGGTGATCGACTACAAATCCGCCCCCGCCCCCCAGCGCGTGCCCGAGCTCAAAGCCCAACTCCAACACTACCAAGCCGCCGTACAAGCTGCAAATCCAAGCAGTACTGTCAAAGCGGCCTTCATCACAGCGCAAGGCGCGCTCATCGAAATCTAAGAGCCGCAAAAGCAAAAAGCTGTTGCACAACCTGCGCAACAGCTTCTCAAAAAAGGTGACGAGCCTTGACCCCGGCACTGACTCCACAGTTAGGGCTGCTTGGTTCCCCACCTGACCCGGTTGGCCGCTTCACCATGCGGGAAGGCCCGTCTCCTCTATTGTAAGGTCTGAGTGTGCGCATTGCTTTGCCTCGTCTGTGTAGAAGCAACAAAGTTGATTTGAGAGGCTCAGCGTACTTGGGCGAGACACTTTGCCATGCGCCTCACAGCTGGTTCAATCTCATCAAGCGACACCAAGCCCACGCCCAGCAGCAGGCCTTGTTTCTGGGTATCGAGGCACAGCGGCGAGATGGCCGCAGCGGAGATGGCGTGGGTGTTCAAGCGCGAGACGAGCTCTGTGTCGCGGGTCTGCCCTGACCAGCCGACGCAAATTTGCAGGCTGCCCAAGGGCTCGGGAATGTGCAGGCGTGGCTCGCGCAAGGCGCGCAGGGATTGCACCAGCAGCGTCATGCGTTGGCTGGTTTCGGTGGTGAGCTTGCGAATGTGGCGCTGCAATCCACCTTCATTCAAAAAATCTGCCAATGCAAGCTGCAATGGCGCAGAGACCAATTGCCCGCAGGCCATAGCCAAGGTGTGGGCGAGTGTGCTGTAGCGTGGTGGCATCACCAAAAAAGCAGCGCGCAGGCCGGGCGCAAGAGTTTTGGAGAACGTGCCGACATAGGCCACGCATTGCTTACGATCGAGCCCCTGCAAGCTGGCCACGGGCTGGCCGCGCACTTGGTATTCGCTGTCGTAATCGTCTTCAATGATCAATGCGCCACTGCGATGCGCCAGATCCAGCAACTGAAGGCGGCGCTCCAGCGCCATCATCACGCCTGTGGGGTATTGGTGCGAAGGGGTGAGGTAAATCAGCTTGGGATGTGTTTTACCCAAGGCCCTCGGCTTCATGCCCTGCGCATCCACTGGGCAGGGCACGAGCTTCGCGCCCGCGCCGCGCAGCACAGTGCGGATGCCGGGATAGCAAGGATCTTCCACCCAAGCGGTATCGCCGGAGCGGATCGCAGCGCGCGTGGCAATATCAAAAGCAGCTTGCGCAGAGGGCACGATGATCACCTGATGCGGCTCGGCTTGCACGCCCCGCGTGAGGCGCAAATGCGCCAGCAGCGCTTGTTGCAAAGCGGGCAAGCCGGTGGCGTGCGCGTAGCTCAGATCATGGCTGATCGGCCTGCGCGCTCGGCGCGCCAGATGCGCTGCCCAGCCGCTGCTTGAGAGGCTGTGCAAATCGGGCAGGCCAGGGCGGAAGGCGCGATGCACCACCGGCGTGGGCGGATCATCCAAGCGCCACAAATCGGAGCTTACTTCTGGGAGCGCCCGCCTAGGCTGTGCGGCCACCGGTAGCTTACTGAGCTTGGCCACGCGCGTGGCGCCGCCAGGGCGTGTGATCACATAGCCCTCCAGTGCCATTTGCTCGATGATTTCAACAATGGTGCTGCGGCCTATGCCCAGCTCAGCGGCGAGCACGCGTGTGCTCGGTAAAGGCGCTTGCGCAGGCAATCGGCCATCAAGAATCGCCTTGCGCCAGCGCTGCGTGAGATGATCGCGCAGCGAGGTGGCAGGCGGCTCATTCAGACCATGAAAGCGCAGTGTTTCCAGGATCAACTGGTTTGCTTGATTCATTCAAACTGGTTCTTTTCAAAAAACCAATTGTCTTTCAAAATTCATGCATCTTCAAGCGATCCATCACGAAGCAGGCGCATTATGCAAACCATTCAAATCCTTCCCATCACAGCTTCTGGCGCAGCCTTTGAAAGCGCTACTGAGTTGTTTGATCAATACCGCCAGTTTTATGGGCAAGCACCGCAGCTTCAGGCGAGCCGGCGCTTTTTGCATGATCGCCTCTCAAGCGGTGAATCCACCGTGTTGCTAGCGAGTGTGGGCTCGCAAGCCGCTGCGTTCGCCCAGCTTTATCGTGGCTTTTCCTCCATCCAATGCTGCCAGACGGTGATCTTGAACGATCTGTTTGTCAGCCCGCAGCATCGCTCTGCCGGGCTGGGGCGGCATTTGGTAAACGCCGCGATAGAGCAAGCCCGCGAGAGCGGCGCGCAGAGTATTTCCTTAGAAACGGCGCAAGACAACGCAGCTGCGCAGCGGCTTTATGAGGCTTGCGGCTTCGTGCGCGCCAGCGGTTTCTTCAGCTATTCCTTCCCTTTCCATCTCAGCCATCAGGAGCAATGATCATGGCCACGCACACGCTTGTTTCTCAATCCCCCATCACTTCACAAAGCTATTGGCAGCGCGCTGCTGCCGTGGGTGGCCTAGGGCTCGTGGGCATCTTTGGGCTGTGGCTTCAGCCCATTCCTGCGGAAGTGATCAAAGCCTTGCCTGCTGCGCCCGAGCTCGCGCCTTGGATGCTCAAAGCGCTATTGCTTATCAATCCACTTGTGCTTTTGCTGATCGCCACGCTCACCGGAGCAGCGCTCGCGCATCGCGTGGGGCTGGGCAGTGTGTTGGCAGGCACAGCACCAGCGCAAAGGCAAAGCGAGCCATTCATCATCGCTATTCTGGGTGGCTTGATCTTGGGTGCAGCGCTGGGTTGGTTGGATCAGCTTTTGCTGCCTTGGCTGCCCGATGCGTGGCAGCAGATCACCCGCCAGCGCCCGATGGATGGCACGAATTTGATGGCGGCCATGCTCTACGGCGGCTTGAGCGAAGAGATCATGCTGCGCTGGGGCTTGATGAGTCTGTTGGCATGGCTGATGCTGCGCTGGCTAGCGATGCCGATACGCACGGCCATGCCGGTGGCGATTGCGCTCAACGCATTCGTTTTTGGCGCAGCACATCTTCCTGCGATCACGCTATATATCGAGCCCACGGCTGCGCTGTTTGGCCGCACTCTGCTCATCAATGGCTTGGCAGGCGCGGCATACGGTTGGCTGTTTTGGCGCTACCACTTAGAGGCCGCCATGGCAGCGCATGCAGCCAGCCATATCGGCATGTTTGCGATTTACTTGATGCTGGGCTGAACAACATGACACGCCACTTCTATATTGATCGCCTGCGCGTGCTGCTCACGGGCTTGGTGATTTTTCATCACACCGCCATCACGTATGGCGCAAGTGGCGGGTGGTTTTACCGCGAAAGAGCCACCGATGCTTCTGCCAGCAGCCAATTGCTCACGCTGTTTTGCGCAGTGAATCAGAGCTTTTTCATGGGCGCATTTTTCTTGCTCGCAGGGCTGTATGTGCCAACGGCGCTGGAGCGCAAGGGCGCGAAGACTTTTTTGAAAGAGCGGCTTGTGCGCTTGGGGCTGCCTGTCTTGGCGTTTGGCTTGCTGCTCGGGCCGCTGACAGTGATGCTAGCGAGGCTGCGAGACGGTTCGCGCAGTGCGCCGATTTTTGAGAAGCTCCCGCTCTTCGAGCTCGGGCCGCTGTGGTTTCCTTGGAGCTTGCTGCTGTTTTCCATGGGCTATGTTTTGCTGCGTGCGTTTTTTCCAAAAGCGCAGCTCAGATTGCAGACGCCTATGCCATCCAACGCGGCTTGGATGCGAGCCGCCATCGGCGTGGGTCTCGCAGCGCTGTTGCTGCGGCAATGGGTGCCCGTTGGGCATTCGGTGCTGGGTTTGCAGCTAGGCTACTTCGCTTCCTATGTGTTTCTCTTCTCGCTTGGCTGCGCCGCAGCGTCGCGTGATTGGATCGAACGATTGAGCTGGCCACAGGCGCGGCTCTGGTTGATCGTCTCGCTGCTGGCCATCCCCCTGCTGCCCATGGCGATTTCTCTGGCAGCACGTATCTCGTCAGCCCCTCAGAATTTCAGCGGCGGCTTGAATATCTCCTCAATCACCTACGCTTTTTGGGAGCCGCTGGTCGCCTGGGGGATCATTGCTGCGTTGTTAGTCGTGTTTCGCCAGCGGTTTAACTTTGCCCACGCTCGCTGGGATCGCTGGGGCAGGCAGGCTTATGGTGCGTTTGTCGTGCATGCGCCGATCACTGTGGCGCTATCAACGGCTCTGTCTGGCTGGGCTGCGCCGGCGCTCGTGAAGTTCGCGCTGATTGGCTCGCTGGCTGTGATCACATCTTTCTTCGTCAGCGGCGTGATGCTGCGCGCGAAGTGGGTGCAGCGTGCGCTTTGAGCAGGTTTTTTTAGACGATTGTTCATCAAATCTTGCCGATCGCCGGCATAGAATCTGCGCGACGTGCTATGAATTTAGTAGTAACTACCTCGCCCGATAACGCGCCGGTGTCTCGCCCACTTCTCTGGCGAAGAGGCGGCTGAAGGTGGCGATGTCGGTGTAGCCGACGGCTTCGACGATTTTTTGGATGCTCCAGCGTGTGCTTGAGAGCAGGCGCTTGGCTTCGGTGATGCGAGCTTGCTGCAAGAGCGTGAGCGGGGAATGGCTGGTCTCAAGTTTCACGCGGCGCATGAGGGTGCGCGGGCTCACGTGGAAGGCTTGCGCCAAGCGCGAGAGGCTGTAGGGCTCTTGCAAGCGCTTGCCCAGCCACTGCGCAACGCTGCCGGAAAAGCTGCTTGCTTCGCTGGAGGGAGATGGGGCGATAAGCTGTGCGTCAACATACGGCGCTTGGCTGCTGCGCGGCTTGGGCAGCAGGGCGATGCGGGCGGTGGCGCTGGCCACATCTGCGCCGAGGCTGCGTTTGATCAGGTGCAGGGCGAGATCAAACGTAGACGTGATCGCGCCGCTGGTGACAATCGCGCCATCTTCGAGCAAGACCGCATGCGGGTTGACCTTAGCCTGCGGGTAGCGCGCAGCCAAATTTTTTGCCATGATCCACGCTGTGGTGGCATGCCGATCATCCAGCAGCCCCGCTTGCCCGAGCAAAAAGCTGCCCACGCATACAGAGGCAATCTGCGTGCCGCGCGCGAAGCTGCTTTGGATGAAAGCCAGCTCAGGCTTCAAGCGCGCGAGCTTGGCCGGCCACTGTGTGCCTTGCACCACTTCCAGGCCGGGCACGATGAGCCAATCAAACTTGCCTCTGGCCGACTGCGTGCCTAGCGTGATGCCACCCGCAGCTTTCACGCTGCGCCCTTGCAGGCTGATCACGCGCACCTCCATCGCTCTCGATGGCGAGCGCCCCATCGCTTGCGCCACATGGTTGGCTACGAGCAGCACATCCGTGATGCCAAAAATCTCGATACCCATGCAGCCGTCATAGGCGAGCAGGGCGATGCGCAGTGGGGGTGTTTCTTTCATATGGCTATTATGAACATAAAAATGTCAATATTGCCAAGTGAAGCAATGGGCAACTATTCTCACAATCCTTCCATGAGAGTTTGGATTCAATTTGTGTTGCTTTGGATAAAAGGAAAGATCATGAAAAAGCCCTTGCGTTTATCGATTATTTTGTTTGATGGCTTTACCGCGCTCGATATCGTGGGCGGCTACGAGGTGCTGGCCAATGTGCCGGGCATCGAGGTGGAATTTCTCGCGGCCACGCCCGGCTTGGTGAATGCAGATACACGCCGCTTGGCGCTGCTCGGCTATCGCAGCTTTGAGCAGACGCTCGCGACCGATATCTTGTATGTGCCCGGCGGCCCCGGCGTGTTCAAAGGTGTGAATGATCAAGCGCTGATCAGCACCATCGCGCGCTTGCACGAGAGCAACACTTGGACGCTGGGCATTTGCAATGGTGTGGAGTTGCTCGGCGCTGCGGGCGCATTGCAAGGAAAGCAGGTAACGACCAATTGGTTTGCCCGCGAGCGCGTGGCCGCCTATGGCGCTCAAGTGATGCCCAAGCGGTATGTGCGCGATGGCAAGCTCATCACAGGCGCTGGCGTATCGGCCAGCATCGATGCAGGCCTGTATTTGGCAAGCCTGATTGCCGGCGAAGAGCTCGCCAAGACGATTCAGCTGGGCATTGAGTACTACCCCGATCCACCCTTCGGAAGCGGCACACCAGACACAGCCAGCGCCGGCGCGCAAGCCATGGTGCGGATGTTTGAAGAATCAGCCGCTGAGCGCATTGAAGAGCTCAAAACGCCTTACTGAAAGATAGTGCTCATATGCCAACGTCTGCCATCGCGCTGCTCGGCTTCGCCAGCTGGACGCTCCTCCTCCTCATGGGCATCGCCATGCTGCGCGGCTACTACACACTCTTCGGTGGCCGTTATGCCAACAGCTTCGCCGTGATGGGCGAGGATGTCTCGCCCTTCTCAGGCCGCTTGTGCCGCGCGCATGTCAATTGCTATGAGAACCTGCCTGCTTTCGCCGCGATCATCGCAGCCGCGCATTTCAGCGGCCAAAGCAACATCACCGATCCCCTCGCGCTCTGGGCACTCGCCGCCCGCATCGCCCAATCCACCGTCCACCTCATCTCCACCCGCAACCGCGCCGTGATGATGCGCTTTAGTTTGCTGATGGTGCAGTGGGTGATTCAGGTAGTTTGGATCGTGAAAATTCTGAGCAATTTAGGCTAGTCGCCGGCATATTCATTGCGCGGGGTGCTATGAAATTAATAGTTAAAAACACTTCCGCTTAGCAAGAGAGTCACTGCGCATTCACGCCAAATGCAACTGACAGAAGCAATGTTGATACCAATTTTCTCATTCTGTCAGTTGCTCAACTTGCCGATTTACTTCTTCTTTGCTGCAACTTTCTGCGTCAGTGCTGATGCCGCAACTCTCTTGACATCTTTTGGCGTATTTGGATTGGCCAATAGTTTGCCAGCGGTCGAGGCCACGCGAGCGGATGTTGTTTCGTTGGAAGGTTTCTTTGTCGCCATGTTTGGCTCCTTTAACTACGTTAATTAAAAAAGACCGAGGATTGACCATCAACCCCCGGCCAAATCACTTAGAACAAGCTAAGTTGACCAGGTGCTGAGCGCCAGTGTTGACACACGGACTCCCATTTGCCCAAGCGAAAGCGTGGATACGCTGTGACATGGACGGTTTTCAATTTGTTGGAAAGGTATGACATACCCTACCTCCTAATCAAAGGTTGGAGAGTCTTTTCATTGCCAGCACAAGCCAAACGCGTTAAACTACAAAGCGTCTTGTATAAGACATGGCGAGTGATGACACGGTTCGTAAGACCCTTGTGAGAACAAACCGAAACCCTAGTGCTCTAACACTTGGGTAGCTTTCAACCCAGCTTTTGCTGGGTGTCGTAAGCAGCGAGACTGGTCGCTAGTAGTAGTGATCTGCCCGAACCCTTGTAGTGTTCTTTTTGCGAAGAATCCACACTACAAGGGTTTTCTTTTTCCGCCTCGGTTGCGGCAGATGAACGCCCGAGGCCGAATTACCTCCTCATGATTCTGGCTCCTTATCAAGGTCAGATGGCTCCAGCAAATCGGTCTGTGGAATAGTTGTATAAATTCCTTTGCGACCAGAGACAGGGTAAACAGCATTTTTTCTGCTTAGGCGGTACATGCGATTGGCTAGATCACCGCGCTCATAAATTTTTTCTGTAATTTTAAACAGTGCAATTAGGAGTACTTCGATCGAAATCATCTTTTCTGGCGTACGATCAATCAAATCAATGACCATCCATTGAAAGCGATCCGATTCAGAAATCTGCAATTGCTGGATTAAATCATCCGGCAACCCATCTAGAGCTGAGGGGGTAATATCAGTAGGATTAGTCAATAAAGATGCCAAATCGCTAGTTGCGTTAGCGCTTGGCTCATCAAGCGCCTTGAGATTTTTGGCTAAATCTTCTTCAATGGCCTGATTTAACTGCTCAAAACCCTTACATAAACGCTCGTGCAAGGGGAGCTTTTCCAAGGCACGCTTAGATGCCGGTGTGCTTGGCTCAGAGTTGGCTTTGCTTTTGAGTTTAACCAACTCACGAACGTAAAAATCGCGCTGTTGTTTGACGAAATCTTGGGATTGGGCTATACTTAACATCGTTCTACTTTCCTCGGGTAGATAGTCTGCGGCAGGTAATCGAGTTAGTCGATGTAAAGAACCTGCCTAAAAAAGCCAGCCCCCGCTGGCTTTTTTTATGACTGTGTTAATTATAAGCATATCCCATCCCGCGTGTCAAATCATGTAGAGTTTTTGGTGGCTGAGTGATTTTTGGTGCGTGGCTGGTGCGTGGATCAAGCCAGTTTCATAAATGTCAAAATTATGGAAATACTGATTTTAAAAACAGTAAAATAAAATAAAGTGAATTTGATTAAGTTAAATTAGCGCGCGATTAGCGCTTGGGATGCCAGAATTCAACTTTCTAGAGTGCAGACGTTTGCACTAAATCTGATTACTGTTTGTTTAACCAAGTCTACGTTTTCTAAATAAGCGTGCCAGTAATTAATTTTTAGGCATGGATGGCAGTCTAGTTACAAATCCGCACTGCGTGATGGGTCTGAAAAACGAAGATTGGCTCGGTCGGGCGCGGCCAGCATGCAATCATCGCTATAAAAGACCAGCAGCTCGTGAAACCATGTGCGGCTCGCTAAGAAAGCCAGTCCTCGGCTTTTCGGGCACGGCACGCAGCAGGCGAGCGGCTCGCGTCAAACGCACCCTACACGCACAAAAATGACCAGTTGCAGCCGTATTTACTGCGCATAGCGCTATGAAATAAGTAGTGCTCACAGCATCGCTGATAATTCTGCGCATGGCAAACATTCCTTCCTTTGAGTCACCTCGCCTTCTGCTGCGCCCTTTCAAGCCAGAGGATTTCGAGCCGATGGCGCAGTTCTTTGCCTCAGAAGTTTCTCTCCCTTATGGCGGCCCCTGTTCGCGTGATGAGGCTTGGCGCAAGTTTGCGGTGTATTCGGGGCATTGGGTGTTGCGCGGGTATGGGCCTTGGGCGCTGGAGGCGAAGGATTCAGGCGAGTTCGTCGGGCTGTGCGGCATGTGGTTTCCGGAAGGCTTTCCCGAGCCGGAAATTTCTTGGGCTTTGATTCCGGAGCAGCACGGCAAGGGCTATGCCACTGAGGCTGCGCGGCGAGCGTTGCAAGCAGCGTATGAAGACTTTGGCTGGAAGACTGCGGTGAGCGTGATAGCTGTAGATAATGCCGCTTCGCATGCCGTGGCGCAACGCTTGGGCGCAAAGGTGGAGAGCCGGATTGCGTTTCGTGGTGGGCAGGCGGATGTGTATCGGCATGTACCGTTAGAGGCATTGAAGCTACAAAGCTAAAGCGCTTTAGCCAGATCGCCGGCATATTCACTGCGCGAAGTGCTATGAATTTAATAGTTCTAAGCATTCGCCAAAGCAGCGCAAAAACAAAAGCCGCCAAGTCTTGCAACTGGGCGGCTTCTTGGAGAAGAGGAGATCAGCTTACTTGAGCTTCGTCTCTTTGTATTCCACATGCTTGCGAGCTTTTGGATCAAATTTCATGATCAGCATTTTCTCGGGCATGGTTTTCTTGTTTTTGGTGGTCGTGTAGAAGTGACCGGTGTTTGCTGTGGACTCCAGCTTGATTTTTTCGCGTCCGCCTTTGCTTGCCATGTTCCGCTACTCCTTAAGCTTGGCCGCGTGCGCGCAGGTCTGCGAGCACGGCATCGATGCCGTTTTTGTCAATCAGGCGCAGCGCAGCGTTCGTTACGCGCAGACGCACCCATTTGTTTTCGCTTTCAACGAAGAAACGACGGTATTGCAGGTTCGGCATGAACCGGCGCTTGGTTTTGTTGTTGGCATGGGAAACATTGTTTCCGACCATGGGCTTCTTGCCCGTTACGTCACAGACGCGTGCCATAAAGCACTCCTAAGGTCAAATTAACGGCTCACGCCGCACCTCGCTGCAAGTGCTGCATTTGTAGGCAGAACTTTAGCGGTCTTTGTTAACTGCCAAAAAAGCAGCTAAGCCCATGATTATAGCCGGAAACTGTGGGCTTAAGCTATGCCCACAGACCAGCTGAAAGTGAAGCGCGCCATGCAGTCTCAGCATAATTCTCGGAATATTCCGATAGGCAAGCCGCTCTAAACCTGTCACAATTGAATGTGTATTCACGGCCCTTCCACGCCAAATGCATCCGCTAATCGGTCCAGCCGTGTCGCGGAAGGTTAATTAACCCACTAATGTTCCCTGAAGGGGAGCGGAGGCAGCAAAACAATGTCAGCATCGGTCTACCAAGCCTACGGTAGCAACAGCTATCTCTTCGGCGGCAATGCGCCCTATGTCGAAGAACTCTACGAAAACTATTTAGCCAACCCCGGCTCCGTGCCCGATAACTGGCGCAGCTATTTCGACGCTCTCCAGCACGTGCCCGCATCAGACGGCTCGGCCGCCAAAGACGTGGCTCACATGCCCGTCATCAATGCATTCACCGAACTGGCCAAGCAAGGTGCCACGCGCACCGTCCACGCCAGTACCGACAATGAAATGGGCAAAAAGCGCACGGCCGCGCAGCAGCTCATCGCCGCCTATCGCAACGTCGGCGCACGCTGGGCCAATTTAGACCCGCTGCAGCGCACCGAGCGCGACAATATTCCCGATCTTGATTCCGCTTTCTATGGCTTCACCGATGCCGATATGGAGACTGTGTTCAACACATCGAACACCTATTTCGGCAAAGAGCAAATGAGCCTGCGTGAGCTGCTCAACGCACTGCGCGAAACCTATTGCGGCACGATTGGCGCCGAATACATGTATGCCACGAGCCAAGATGAAAAGCGCTGGTGGCAGCAGAAGATGGAAAGCGTGCGCGCCAAGCCCGCTTTCAATGCAGAAGAAAAGAAAAATATTCTGCAAAACCTCACAGCCGCTGAAGGCCTAGAGCGCTTTTTGCACACCAAATATGTCGGCCAAAAACGCTTCTCCCTCGAAGGCGGCGAGAGCTTCATCGCCTCGATGGATGAACTGGTGCAAAAAGCGGGCGCTGCCGGCGTGCAAGAAATGGTGATCGGCATGGCTCACCGTGGCCGCTTGAATGTGCTGGTCAACACGCTGGGCAAAATGCCCAAAGATTTGTTTGCAGAGTTTGACCACACTGCACCGGAAGATTTGCCTTCTGGCGATGTGAAATATCACCAAGGTTTCTCGAGCGACGTGACCACCCCTGGCGGCCCGCTGCACCTCACCCTCGCATTCAACCCCTCTCATCTTGAAATCGTCAACCCCGTGGTCGAAGGCAGCGTGCGCGCTCGCATGGATCGCCGGGGGGATACGGAGGGCGATCAAGTGTTGCCCGTGCTCGTGCACGGCGATGCCGCTTTTGCTGGCCAAGGCGTGGTGATGGAGACTCTGGCTCTCGCACAAACCCGTGGCTACTACACCGGTGGCACAGTGCATATCGTGATCAACAACCAAATCGGTTTCACGACCTCTGACCCGCGCGACACGCGCTCCACGCTGTATTGCTCCGATGTGGTGAAGATGATTGAAGCGCCTGTGCTGCATGTGAACGGAGATGATCCAGAAGCCGTGGTGCTCTGCACGCAATGGGCGCTGGAGTACCGCCAGCAGTTCAACAAAGACGTGGTGCTCGATATCATTTGCTTCCGCAAACTCGGCCACAACGAGCAAGACACACCAGCACTCACCCAGCCGCTGATGTACAAAAAAATTGCACAGCATCCTGGCACACGCAAGCTCTATGCTGACAAGCTCGCCACCCAAGGCATGGGCGCGACGCTGGGCGACGATATGGCCAAGGCCTATCGCGCCGCGATGGACGCTGGGCACCACACTGAAAACATCACCATCAGCAACTTCAAGAGCAAGTATGCGGTGGACTGGGCTCCCTTTCTCGGCAAAAAGTGGACGGACGCTGGCGATACCGCGATTCCCTTGGCCGAATGGAAGCGCTTGGGCGAAAAACTCACCACCATTCCCGCGACGACCACGCCCCACATGCTCGTGAAAAAAGTGTATGACGACCGCGCAGCTATGGCGCGCGGTGAAGTCAATGTGGATTGGGGCATGGGCGAGCACATGGCCTTTGCATCGCTCGTGGCCAGCGGCTATGCTGTGCGCCTCTCGGGCGAAGATTGTGGCCGTGGCACGTTCACTCACCGCCATGCCGTGATTCACGATCAAAACCGTGAGAAATACGATGAAGGCACGTACATCCCACTGCAAAACGTGGCCGATGGCCAAGCGCCGTTCGTGGTGATTGATTCGCTGCTGTCTGAAGAAGCCGTGCTCGGCTTTGAATACGGCTATGCTTCGAATGAGCCCAACACCCTCGTGATCTGGGAAGCGCAATTCGGCGATTTCGCCAACGGCGCGCAAGTGGTGATCGATCAGTTCATCGCCTCGGGCGAGGTGAAGTGGGGTCGTGTGAACGGCATCACGCTCATGCTGCCCCACGGCTACGAAGGCCAAGGCCCTGAGCACAGCTCCGCTCGCTTGGAGCGCTTCATGCAATTGGCGGCGGACACGAATATGCAAATCGTGCAGCCCACCACGGCCAGCCAGATTTTCCATGTGCTGCGCCGCCAAATGGTGCGCGATCTGAGGAAGCCGCTGATCATCATGACGCCGAAATCTTTGCTGCGCAACAAAGATGCCACGTCGCCTCTGAGCGAATTCACCAAAGGCGGTTTCCAAACCGTGATTCCTGAGCAGAAAGCCATTGATGCGAAGAAAGTCAAGCGCATCATCGCCTGCTCGGGCAAGGTGTATTACGACTTGGTGAAGAAACGCGAAAGTATGTCGGAGGGTAAAGGCCATGACGACACGGCCATCATCCGCGTTGAGCAGCTCTATCCCTTCCCACACAAAGCCTTCGCTGCCGAGATCAAAAAGTATCCCGGCGCGACCGACATCGTGTGGTGCCAAGACGAGCCACAAAACCAAGGCGCATGGTTCTTCGTGCAGCACTACATCCACGAAAACATGATCGAAGGCCAAAAGCTCGGCTACGCGGGGCGTGCAGCTTCTGCTTCACCGGCTGCGGGCTATGCACACCTGCACCAAGAGCAACAAAAAGCGCTCACAGATGCAGCGTTCGCGAAGCTCAAGGGTTTTGTGCTAACTAAATAAAGACTGAATACAAACATCCGGACGCAGAAGACGCAAAGATTACGCAGAAGACGCAAAAAAGATAAGACAAAAAATGAGTATCTTCTTTTGTATTTTTTCTGCGTCTTTTGCGTAACCTTTGCGCTCTCTGCGTCCGGTATTTGAATTGAATTGAATTCGAATTTAAGAATTGGAAATAAAAATGGCAATCGTAGAAGTCAAAGTCCCGCAACTCTCCGAATCTGTGGCCGAGGCCACCTTGTTGCAATGGAAAAAGAAGCCCGGCGAAGCTGTGGCGCAAGATGAAATCTTGATCGAGATCGAGACCGACAAAGTCGTGCTCGAAGTGCCTGCGCCCAGCGCTGGCGTGATGGCTGAAATTTTGGTGGCTGATGGCGGCACGGTGCTGACTGAGCAAGTGATCGCCAGGATTGACTCCGCTGGCAAAGCAAGTGCCGCGCCTGCCGCCGCCGCTGCTCCGGCGCCCGCTGCGGCTGCTGTTGCCGCCGCTCCTGCTGCCACCGGCGGTTCGATGGCTGGCGTGGCCATGCCTGCTGCAGCAAAGCTCATGGCTGATAACAGCCTGGCCGCCGGCTCTGTCGCAGGCTCTGGCAAAGATGGCCGCGTTACCAAGGGCGATGTGCTCGCAGCCGTCGCTGGTGGCGCTAAGTCCGCAGCTGCAGCGCCAGTGGCTGTGCCGACAGGCGTGCCGACCGCCGCGCTCGCTCAAGTCGCAGCCCCCGCAGCAGGCAGCATCGCCGCACAGCTCGCAGGTCGTCCCGAGCAGCGCGTGCCGATGAGCCGCTTGCGTGCTCGTGTGGCCGAGCGTTTGCTGCAATCGCAATCGAGCAATGCTATCTTGACGACCTTCAACGAAGTCAACATGGCTCCTGTGATGGAAATGCGCAAGCGCTTCCAAGAGAAATTTGAGAAAGAGCACGGCACCAAGATCGGCTTCATGAGCTTTTTCGTTAAAGCCGCTGTGCATGCGCTCAAAAAGTATCCTGTGCTCAATGCCTCGGTCGATGGCAACGATATCGTCTATCACGGCTACTTTGATATCGGCATCGCTGTGGGCTCGCCACGCGGCCTCGTCGTGCCCATCCTGCGCAACGCCGATCAGATGAGCTTCGCCGATATCGAAAAGAAAATCGCTGAATACGGCCAAAAAGCCAAAGACGGCAAGCTCGGCATCGAAGAGATGACTGGCGGCACGTTCTCGATTTCCAATGGCGGCGTGTTCGGCTCCATGCTCTCCACCCCCATCATTAACCCCCCGCAATCCGCGATCCTCGGCGTCCACGCCACCAAAGACCGCGCCGTCGTCGAAAACGGCGTCGTCGTCGTCCGCCCCATCAACTACCTCGCGATGAGCTACGACCACCGAATCATCGACGGCCGCGAAGCCGTTCTTGGCTTGGTAGCGATGAAAGAGGCGCTGGAAGATCCGGCCCGACTGTTGTTTGACATTTGAACTTCATAACACTACCAATTTAAAACTGAGATTTAAGGATAAATTAAATGAAAACAACAATTTTCCCGCCAGCTATAGCTTTGGTATTGGTGTTTTTAACGGGGTGTGCTTCTGCACCACAGAAGCAAGTGCTATCCGTCCAAGAAAAAGCTGACTACGCACAACGTATCGCTCGTATTAAAAGTGTTGACATTCTCTATTCGAACGATAACCACGTAGTGGTTTTAGATGGTGGCGGTTCAGGGTCAGTTGGAATGGCCGGTCTATTAGGACCCGTCGGCTTATTAGCGGCAGTGGCTATAGATGGTGCTAGTAAACTATCCAAAGAGGAAAGATCAAAAGCTAGAAGTAAAGAGTTCTCTGACAAAGTCCGCTCTGAACTCCCAAGTGCTAATCTATCAAAAGATTTTGCCGATCAAGTTGCAAGCAAACTGCGTGATAGAGGCATGGAAGTAACGGTTACACCGTTGACAAGTAGCAGAACCAGTGCAGATTTAGCCACATATCCAGAGTTAGCGAACATCGCTGCTGGTCGGGCTGCAGTTGTTATTTGGAACAATCCCGGGTTGACTGCGGAAAGTGCGACATCTGCTTATGTTACCAGCGCAGTAATTGACTACTATTGCGCAGATGCGGATAAGACTAAGATATTAGACGGAAGAATTGTACGCAGAGGAGATAGCGTAGCTAGGACGTTTCAAGGCTTGATGGATCCTATTAGCCAAACATATTCCTCACTAAGAACCCTGTACTTGTCCGGGCATATCAATATTGTTCAACAGTGCTTCGACGTCCCAGACGAAAAAAGACCTATTGATGTTCTTAAGTCTATCGCCAAGTAGTTTATATCTTTCAGGCTTTCCCATACCTTTTGGTAAAACTACGACTTCTAGATGCTCTTTTGAAAGAAGATAAATGCCAATCAATTACGACGTGATCGTTATCGGCGGTGGCCCAGGTGGCTACATTGCGGCTATTCGGGCTGCGCAACTTGGATTCAATACGGCTTGTATTGATGAGTGGAAAAATTCCAAGGGCGGGCCAGCTCCTGGGGGCACTTGTACCAATGTGGGTTGCATTCCCTCAAAGGCCTTGCTGCAAAGCTCGGAGCATTTTGAGCAGGCGGGGCATCATTTTGCAGATCATGGGATTGGGTTGAAAGACCTGACGATTGATATCGCCAAGATGCTCGGGCGCAAAGATACCGTCGTGAAGCAAAACAACGATGGGATTCTGTATTTGTTCAAGAAAAACAAGGTGACGTTTTTCCATGGGCGTGGGTCGTTTGTTGCTTCTAAAGATGGTGTTTATGAAATCAATGTCGCAGGCGCTGCCAGCGAAGTGATTTCGGGCAAACACATCATCGTGGCCACAGGCTCGAACGCTCGCGCGCTGCCGGGTGCGCCGTTTGATGAAGAGAATATTCTCTCCAACGATGGTGCGCTGCGCATTCCCGCTGTGCCTAAGAAGCTGGGCGTGATTGGCGCCGGCGTGATCGGTTTGGAGATGGGCTCGGTGTGGCGTCGTCTCGGCTCGGATGTGACGGTGCTGGAAGGCTTGCCTACATTTCTGGGCGCTGTGGATGAGCAGATTGCCAAGGAAGCGAAGAAGGCTTTTGACAAGCAAGGCTTGAAGTTTGAGATGGGCGTGAAGATTGGTGAGATCAAGAACGCTAAGAAAGGCGTGTCTGTTGCGTATACCAATGCCAAAGGCGAAGCGCAAACGCTGGATGTGGACAAGCTGATCATCTCGATTGGCCGTACGGCGAACACGATTGGCTTGAATGTAGATGCTGTTGGCCTCAAGCTCGATGAGCGCGGCATGGTGATCGTGGATGACGATTGCAAAACCAATCTGCCTAATGTGTGGGCGGTGGGCGATGTGGTGCGCGGGCCGATGCTGGCGCACAAGGCGGAAGAAGAGGGTGTGGCGGTGGCTGAGCGCATTGCCGGCCAGCATGGCCATGTGAACTTCAATACCGTGCCTTGGGTGATTTACACCTCGCCTGAGATTGCATGGGTCGGCCAAAACGAGCAACAGCTCAAAGCAGCTGGCCGGGCTTATCGCTCAGGCACTTTCCCTTTCATGGCCAATGGCCGTGCTCGTGCGCTTGGTGATACGACGGGTATGGTGAAAATGCTTGCTGACGCTGCCACCGATGAAATCCTGGGCGTGCATATCGTCGGGCCGTTTGCTTCCGAGTTGATCGCTGAATGCGTGGTGGCGATGGAATTCCGTGCTTCTTCTGAGGACATCGCGCGTATCTGTCATGCACATCCATCACTCTCTGAGGCGACGAAAGAGGCTGCGTTGGCTGTTGATAAGCGGACTTTGAATTTCTAAGACTTGAAGACAAATACCGGACGCAGAAGACGCAAAGGTTTCGCAGAGGACGCAGAAAAGAAAGAAAAAATTGGGATTGCTATCGCAGCATTTCTCTTATGCACCCAATTCTTTTTTGATTTTTCTTCGGTCTTCTTTTGCGTCTTCTGCGTAACCTTAGCGTCCTCTGCGTCCGGCTATTAAAAACTCAAACATGTCAGTCACCCAAGCCTACGAAGAAGAGCTGAAAAAGCGCGGGTATACCAGCGACCCGGCGCAGCTCAGAGCCGTTGAAGCTTTGCAGCGCTGTGCCGATGAGTGGGCGACGTTTAAAGAGAAGCGTTCCAACGCTTTCAAAAAGCTGATCAACCGGCCAGACATCCCCAAAGGCGTGTACATGTTTGGCGGGGTAGGGCGGGGCAAGAGCTTTTTGATGGATTGCTTTTTCAACGCTGTGCCTCTGCAGCGCAAGACGCGGCTGCATTTTCATGAGTTCATGCGCGAGGTGCACCGGGAGCTCTCTGAATTGCAGGGCACGGTGAACCCACTTGATGAGCTGGGCAAGCGCATGGCCAAGCGTTATCGGCTGATTTGCTTTGACGAATTTCATGTGGCGGATATTACCGATGCGATGATCTTGCACCGGCTGCTCGATGCGCTGTTTAAAAACGGTGTAGGCATGGTGACGACCAGCAACTTCACGCCAGATGGCTTGTATCCAAGTGGCCTGCACCGCGATCGCATCTTGCCGGCGATTGAGCTTCTGAAAGCGCAGATGCAGGTGATCAATGTGGACAACGGCACGGATTACCGCCGCCGCACTCTGGAAAAAGTGAAGATGTATCACACGCCGCTGGGCGCTGAGGCGGATGCGGCGATGGATCAGGCGTTTAGCGAGCTGGCTGAAGCCAAAGATGAAAGCCCGGTGCTGCAGATCGAAGCGCGGGAGATCAAGGCGCGGCGCAAGGCGGGCGGCGTGGTGTGGTTTGATTTCAAAACGCTTTGCGGTGGGCCGCGCAGCCAGAATGATTATCTGGAGCTGGCCACGCAATTCCATACCGTGATGCTCTCGGATGTGCCGCAAATGTTTGTGAAGAATGCCTCAGAGGCGCGGCGCTTTACTTGGCTGGTGGATGTGCTCTATGACAGGCGCTGCAAACTGATCATAAGCGCGGCTGTGGCTCCTGAGCTGCTTTATACCGAAGGCCCACTCTCGCATGAGTTTCCGCGCACGGCTTCTCGTTTGAATGAAATGCAGTCAGCTGAATTCCTGGCGCTGGAGCGGCGAACTGTGGATACACGTCTGACTTGACCGACTTGGCGTGATACATTGATGCCATGAAGCCGCAACCTATGCCACACTTCTCGCACCACTTAGCTACTATACTTTTAATAGCAGTATGTGCAATAAACATCCCAGCGATCGGGCAAATTTCCTCCCAAAACAGCAAAAAGGCACAAGATCAGGCACTCGACACCCAAGAGCGCGTAAGGATCAATGCGGAGCGTGATCGGCTCAATCAAGAGTTAGCGCAGCAGCGCAAAGCCTGTTACCAGAAGCTTTCTGTCACCCCTTGCCTCAATGCCGCGCGTGATCAGCACAATGAGCAAATGCGCGATTTGAAGCGCCAAGAGGTGGCGCTCAATGATGCGAAGCGCAAAAGCGCAGCTGCTGATCGCCAGCGCGCTATGGATGAGCGCAATTCACCCGAGGCACAATTGAAGCGCTCGCAAGATCGAGGGAGCGCTATGGAGGCTGCTTCGAAGCGGCAAGAGAGTCAGGCCCAGCGTGAAGCTGATCGCAAGGCTAAGCTGGAAGCGGCGAATGCAAAGCCTGCCGCAAACGTCAAAGAAGCCAAGCCGTCACCCAAACCACAAGGCAAACCACGCAGCGATACCGAGCCCAAGCTCAAACCCGAGCAGCGCCCTGGCCAAGCCGCCATCATGGAAAAGAATCGCCAGCAAGCGGCCGAGCGAGAAAAAGCTGCTGAAATGCGCCGTGCAGAGGCCATGCAGCGCGAAGCCAAGCGGAAAAAACCTGCCGCTGCGCCGTTGCCCATACCTGATTGATCCTGGCGGATCAAGCTCCCATCAAATCTTTGCGGCGGCTTGAAGGCGAGCGCAGATACACCAAGCAGCCTTGCTCGCTGCTGACCTCGTGATGCGCTGAGCCCGTTAGTGCAACCTGGTAATCGCCTGCAAAAAAATCCACGCCATTGAGGCGCAGCTGGCCTTCCAGCACCATGCATTCTTCGGCGCCATCGGCGTGATCGTGCTGCGGCAGGCCGCCACCGGGCAGCAGCTTGAGCAGCCACGAGAGGTGGGTGCCATCGTCGTGCAGCACCTTCGCTTGCACGCGCTTGCCCAAATTCACCCAGCCATCATCGCGGCGTACGTTGTGTACCAAGGCACTGTCGTTGATCTTTTGCATCAGAGATTGCTTGATGCGTGAATTCGCCTCCGGGCTTAAGGCATATTCGGAGCGCAGGCTCTGCGCGAGATGGCCTGCCCATTCTGGCGTGAATGTGGGCTTGTGCTTAGGATCGGTTGTCATGGTGTGTCTTCAATGTCTATTGCAAGCAAATGCTGCGTGGGCAGGCCGCTTGCTTGCAAATGCTCGCGAAGGCTCAGCAGAGCGCGGCGCAGGGTGCTCTTTACCGTACCCAGAGGCATGTGCAAATGCGCGCTGATCTCGGCATGGCTCATGTCTTGGAAAAATGCCAAGCTAAGCATTTGGCGTGTGATGGCGGGTAATTGCTGCATGGCGGTGTGCAATGCAGTTTGCTGGTCTGTTGCTTCTAAAAAGTCAACGGGTTGCCTTGCATCGGTAAGTCGGCCTGCAAGCAGATCGGCCACATCGCTGTTGACCAATACAGGGCTGGCCGAGGCCTTGCGCCAAGCATCAAGCGCCCGGCTGCGCGCGATATTCAGCAGCCAAGCCATGGCCACACCGCGCGTGCTATCGAAGCGCTTGGCTTGCTGCCACGCTTGTAGATAGACCTCTTGCGTCACATCCTGGGCGCTTGCTTCATCCGATGCGAAGCGGCGTACGAGGCTGTAAACGCGGCTCACGGTGGCGTCATAGAGCTCGGCCATGGCCAGCGTTTCGCCTTGCGCCATGCGGGCAATCAAAGCCTGAAGCTCGGATGCTTCGCTGGGCGTTTGAATTTCAAAGGCGGAAAAGCTGTTCACCCTTTTATTGTGCCTTGAGTGCTCACGCTCGCGCCGAGTGGGGGCTCTTCCTAAAAGCAAGGGGGATACCATGGCTAAAGAATCTGACATGACAAAGCTTACGGATACACCGCATTTTTGGATGCAGACATCACGCGCTCAAAGCACAGTTTGCAGCAAAGCTCCTTTGAAAAGTACTGGGCCTGTCGGCCCGCCGCTGCTGGGTACGCCGCCCTTGGGTTCTAAGCTGATCGCAAGTGTGGGTACGTTTTTGATCTGATCTGGCGCAGCAGTGAGTTTGAGCACCTTATCGTTGCCCATCACGCCAAGCGATTGCGGCGCTTGGCCGGGGGGCAAGGCCCAGAGCTGCAAGGATTTATCGGCAGCCTCTTGATAGCCGCCGACCCGCTGCAGCACGAGGCGCTTTTTATCAGGATCGAAAGTCACGAGCACCGAGGCATCGGATTTTTCATCCGCAAGCACAGCCACGTATTGCACCTGCTGCTGTGCGGCTTGTTGCTGAAGCTGCTTTTGAAGCTGCGCGATTTGCTGGCCACGGCCCTCGTAGCTTTGCGAGGTTTGCAAGGAAAAGAGTGTGCCTGCAACTGCTGCTATGCCGGCAAAAGCGGCACCAGCGCGCCACCAGCTGAGTTGCTTGTGCAGGCGAGCGAGCGAATCTTGGAGCTGTTGTAGTACGGGCGAAGCCATCACGATTCTGTGAGGTAGAGCGCTCAAGCTGTTTTCAATGCGCTTCCACACATTGGGGCTGGGTTGAACGGGTGAAGGTAATTCCATGATCGCGTGCAACCTTTCCTGCCAAAGCAAAATGCGGGCGCGCACGGTGGCGCTTTGGCGTGAGTAAAATTCAAAGCGGCGGCGCGCGCCGGCTCGCATGATGCCCACTGCGTAGCGCGCGGCGAGCATATCGAGTAATTCGGGGTGTTGAGAGATATTCATAATTCTTTACGCGAAGCGATTCATACAAGTGCGCAGCTGCTCCAGCCCTCGGCGCATCCAAGTCTTCACCGTGCCCAGCGGCAGCTTGAGCTGGGCGGCCAACTCGCTTTGGCTTAAATCGCGAAAATAAGCGAGCGTGACAACTTGCCTTTGCTTCGCTTCGATCTTGCGCAGGCATTCATGCAGTGCCCAGGCTTGCTCGCTGGCATCTTGCGTGTCCATCGGTGTATCTTGCTCTGCGGCCAGAATATCAGCTAAGTCTTCCACTGGCTGGCCAGCCAAAGCGCGCTCGGCTGTGCGGCGACGCAGAAAATCGAGGCCACGGCTGCGTACGATCACGCCGAGCCACGCCATCGGTGGGCTTAAGGGTGCTTTGTAATCTCCCGCGACGCGCCAGATTGTGAGATAGGCCTCTTGCAACACATCTTCTGCATGCTCTACGTTGCCCACCACGCGCATGGCGATAGCGTAAAGCTTGCTGCTGGTGGCGTCGTAGAGCTCGCGCAGGGCGGCGCTGTCTTGGCTTGCGATTTGCTCCAGCCAAGCGATGAGTTGGTCGTCAGTGGTGGCGGTTTTCATGATGCGTATTGTGGTGGAGAATTACTATGTGGCACGGGTGCAAAGCGAATGCAAAAAACACCCAACCCCTGCGCTCGTGCGCCTGGGTTCGGTGTGAAGCCCGCCAAAATGCGCGGGCAGTGCATCAACTGTGGATGCGCCCATCAGGCACCAAAGCTCAAAGCACCCGCAGGCAGCGGGCGGCCCAGCGCGTTGGTGAGAATGGTGTAGTGCATTGTTTCGTCTGCGGCCAAGCGCGCTGCCACTTTGGCCAGATCTTTGCTCATGAAGGCTGGGATCACGCCGAGATAGGCGTTGGTTGCACCCAGCTCCAAACGAGCTGCCAGATCGAGCACATCGCCTTGGTTTTTCAGCGTGTCCGCTTTCAGCGCTTTGGCGTAATCATCCAGCTTTTTCTCGGCCACTGGGCGGCTTCCCAGTTTTTCAATCGTGGCAATCAGTGCGTCGCGGTGAGCTTTGTGATGCGATTGAAAGCTCACGGCGATATCGAGCACCGGCTTTTGCAGCAAGCCGCTCATTGCGCCGAGCTGATAGGCGTTGATCGCCTCATGCTCCAAAGCCAGCGCCACATTGAGGATGCCTGCATCTTTGGCAGCGTCGCCTGCCATGCCTTGCGCCAAAGCCGCGTTGCCGCCCAGCATGGCCAGCCCCAAGGCGGAGAGCTTGCCGGTGTTGCCCATGAAACCACGGCGTGAAGAGATCAGATCCATAAGAAACTCCTGAAAGGTGAAAGATTGAAGATTTGGCTGATTATTTGAACCAGTCAGTCACATTACGCGCTGATCAGTTTGATGGATTCAACTTTTCTGCTTGCGCCTCAGATTTATTTCCTTTTCGAGGGCGAGACGCTGGCCAAGTAAGCAATGATGTCCTCGCGCTGCGTCTCGGAGCCCAAGCGATAGCCCATCTTCTGCCCTGGGATCAGGGCTTCAGGATCGGTGAGCCAAGCTTGCAAATTGCTTTTCGTCCAAATGACTTTGCTGCTGGCCACCGCAGGGGAATAGTCATAGTCTTTGGCGCTGCCCGCTTTGCGCCCGAAGACGCCTTGGTGAGCCGGGCCCACGCGGTTGTCTTGCACGCTATGGCAAGCGCCGCAGCGCGCTTCATACGCTTGCCTGCCCCGCTCAATCGTGGCTGAATCTGTGGCCACGGCTGAGCTTGCAGACGCATTCTTGCGTGCAGGGCTAGATGAGGTTTGCGCTTGCGCAGCATGGCTCATCAAGAAGGCCGCAGCCAAGCAAATCAGGCCGGTTAGAAGCAAAGCTTTGCGCTGCGCTTGTTGTGCAATGAAAAATCTCAGCATGGGATGTCCTCAAGAGTGATGAAGCAATGACCTCCATCAATACGTGAGCGCTGCCGATTTGGATTCAGCACCGGTGCACCTGCGCTGAAAAGTTTTTTCAATCTTTTTGAATCCACCGCTCCAAACGGCTCGTATTGCTGATGCGCCCCGATGGAATCTCCTGAAGCGGGCGAATTGAAGCAATTGATCGTAGGAGAGCCTTTATGCAGAGATATTCAAGATTCACAAGCCATGGTTTCAAAACAATCGCGTTTGCTGCGGCACTGGCGCTGGCCAGCAGTGGCGCTTTCGCTGAAAAAGGCAAGCTGCTACTCACCGGTGGTGTGAGCACCATTGATGGCGCTGCGGGAGGCGGGCTCACGCCATGGGCGGTGATTGGCAGCTTGGCCACGCAGGGCGAGATGGGTGTGACAGCTCATGCAACGCGTGTTAACACCACTGATTACGGCTTAACGGCCTACGGCGCAGCCGTTGGTTGGAATGAGCGCATTGAGTTGTCTCTCGCTAAGCAAGATTTCGATACCGGCATCACAGGCGCCTTGCTGGGCGCGCCGGGCTTGCGGCTGAAACAAGACATTGTGGGTGTCAAAGTGCGTGTGGCGGGTGATGCCGTGCTCAACAGTGATTTGCTCATGCCTGCCATTGCCGTGGGCGTGCAAAGCAAGCGCTTGGGCTCCACCGCGCTTGACCCTACGCTCACGGCCTTGGGCGCCAAGCGCAGTGGCACAGATTTTTATGTGAGTGCTACCAAGCTCTTCCTCGCGCAAGGCATCTTGGTGAACGGCACATTGCGCGCCACCAAGGCCAATCAAAATGGCTTGCTCGGCTTCGGCGCAACGCTGGGCGGCGCGCGCAACAGCTATGAAATCTTGCCTGAAGCCTCCGTGGCTTTCTTGCTTCGTAAAGATCTCGCGGTGGGTGTGGAGTATCGCAAGATGTCCAATCGCTTGCAGGTGGCCGGCAATGCTGCTGGCTTGGGCGATGGCCTGCAATCCAGCGATTGGAAAGACATCTTCGTCGCTTGGCAGCCCAGCAAAAAGCTCTCACTCACGCTTGCCTACGTTGATCTGGGCAAGATTGTGCCCGCCACCACGGCTAAGCGCAGCCAAACTGGCACCTACCTCTCCGCGCAATTGGCTTTTTGATGTCAGTGCATCCAATCTTTGTTGACCGACGTATATGGAGTAAATGATGAACAAATTTCTTGTTTCCTTGGCCTTAGGTGCCAGCCTCTTGAGTAGCCCTGCCTGGGCGGCTGATGACAGCCTGTACAAAGCCTTTGGCGAAAAGCCAGGCCTGGTCGCGCTGATGGATGATTTCATGGTGGGCTTGATAGCCAACGAGCGCACCAAGTCATTTTTTGAAAAATCCAACCAGCAGCGCGTGAAAGAGCAACTGGTCGAGCAGCTGTGCTCCCTCAGCGGCGGCCCTTGCCAATACAAGGGTGGCGATATGAAAACCGTTCACGACGGCATGGGGGTGAACAAAACGCATTTCAATGCACTGGTCGAGGTGTTACAGCGCAGCATGGACAAGCGCGGCATTGCATTCAGCGCACAAAACAAAATGCTGGCCTTGCTAGCACCGATGAACCGTGACATTATTGAGCCGGCCCAATAAGCCCTCCCTCTTTTCCTGCCTCGCAGGCCAAGCCCGAAAGAGGCTGGCCTGCTTTTTCCATTCTGCTTGACGAGGATTCAAAATGCATCAAATCACCACGCTTTATGCTCCTAAAAATATAGCTAATCGCGCAATAGATATCCCAGCTAAGAGCTTATTTGGCCTGATTTTGAGTGTTTTTATCGGTGTGTCAGCCCATGCAGGCACGGTGCAGGTGAGTGTGGTCGATCGCGATGGCAAGCCCGCGCAGGATGCGGTGGTCGTTCTCGTGCATGCCACGGTACGCAATGCGCCCACCAGTCTGCCCAGCATGGCTACCGTAGCGAATGAAAAAATGCAATTCATCCCCGCAGTCACCGTGGTGGCGCGCGGCGCAAAAGTGCGCTTCGTCAACAACGATCCCTGGGATCACCACGTGCGCGGCGCGCCGGCCACCTCCCTCTTTGCTAACACCCCCGAAGCCTACGCCGCCGCTAAAGATGCCGGCGGCTTTGAGCTGCGCCTACAGGGCAAAGACGAAGGCAAACCGGCCAAATTCCAAGACGTGACGATGGACAAACCCGGGCCGCAGACCGCCGTTGCCCTAGGCTGCTTCCTGCACGGCTCGATGCGCGGCAGCGTGTACGTGAGCGATTCCCCATGGGCTGCGAAGACGAACGCAGAAGGCATCGTCAGCTTCGACAACGTCCCCGACGGCGCAGTGCAAGTGCGCGTCTGGCATTCGGATCAGGTGGTGGATTTGCCTACGCAGGCAGTGCAGGTGACCTCTGCGCCTTTGCAGGTGAAATCGCAATTACAAATCGTTCCGCGTCGTCGGCGGACTTAAAATCCGCCGCCTTGCTCACATTTGAGCCGATCACTTTCCTCAACTGCTTCGCTTTCACACAACCCGCTCGCCTGCTCCGTGACGTATCCGAAAAAG
>JAAFJC010000003.1 GCA_013297925.1 Comamonadaceae bacterium | reverse complement strand
CTCACAGCAAGCCATTTGCGGAGCGTGAGCCGAGAAATTGATTTGCCTTGCAGGCTCAGCGGCAATGAGTTTGTGTTGTTGGTGGAAGGCCCTGTGACGGGGCCGCGCCTGATCGAAGCTTCTACACAGCTGCTCGCGCATTCGCTGCGGCCATCGCATGTGCTGCCCGTGGGCACGCAGCCGCGCTTGATGATTTGCGCGGCTTTGTTGCCTGCTGAAGAGGTCGATGAATTGGGGAGTGATGCCAACGCAGCCTATCAATGGCTCAAAATTCATTCAGAGAGTATGAGCGAAGAGAATCCTCGCAAAGTGATTCGCTCGATCAATTTTTAGGCTCACTTAGAGAGCAAGCGCATCGCGCCTTCCAGCCCTTGCAGCGTGAGCGGAAACATGCGGTCATTCATCATCTGGCGCACGATGCCGATGCTTTGGCGGTATTCCCACACGCCTTGCGGCTCGGGGTTGATCCAAGCGAATTTGGGGAAGGCTTCCGTGAGGCGCTGGAGCCAAAGAGCGCCGGGCTCTTCGTTGTTGTATTCCACACTGCCGCCAGGCTGCAAGATCTCGTAAGGGCTCATCGTGGCATCGCCTACGAAGATGAGCTTGTAATCCTTGTTGTATTTGCGCAAGATATCCATGGTGGGGAATTTCTCAGCAAAGCGGCGGCGGTTGTTTTTCCACATGAAGTCATACACGCAATTGTGGAAATAGTAAAACTCTAAATGCTTGAACTCTTGCTTGGTGGCGCTGAATAATTCTTCCACCCGCTTGATGTGATCATCCATCGTGCCGCCCACATCCATAAGCAGCAGCACCTTCACATTGTTATGCCGCTCGGGGCGCATTTTGATGTCCAGATAGCCGGCGTTTTCTGCCGTCTTGCGGATGGTGTCGTCTAAATCGAGCTCGTCTTCTGCGCCTAGGCGGGCAAATTTTCTCAGGCGGCGCAGCGCCACTTTGATGTTGCGCGTGCCGAGCTCTTGCGAATCGTCATAGTCTCTATAAGCGCGCTGATCCCACACTTTCACTGCAGATTTATTGCGCCCGCCCGCCTGCCCAATGCGGATGCCTTGCGGGTTGTAGCCGTTTGCACCGAAGGGCGATGTGCCGCCCGTGCCGATCATGCGATTGCCGCCTTCGTGGCGCTCTTTCTGTTCTTCAAAGCGCTTCTTGAGCGTCTCCATCAGCTCATCCCAGCCCATCGCCTCGATCTTGGCTTTTTCTTCTGGGGAGAGCTCCAATTCCAAATTCTTACGCAGCCACTCCAGCGGAATCTCCTGCGTGAAATCCGCCACCATCTCCACGCCTTTGAAGTAAGCCGCAAACGCGCGATCAAACTTGTCAAAGTGTTTTTCGTCCTTCACCAAAGACATGCGGCTCAAATAATAAAAATCGTCGATCTTGTAGCCATCAACGCTCGTCGGCCCCACCACGCCTTCCTTCACGGCTTCAAGCAGGGTGAGGTATTCCTTAACGGAAACAGGCAGCTTGGCGCTGCGGAGGGTGTAGAAGAAGTCGATGAGCATGGTGCTACTGTAGCCAATTCTCGACTTTCAAACCCTTGATCCGCTTGAATTCACGCACATTGTTTGTCACCAAGGTTGCACCGAGGCTCAGGGCGTGGGCGGCGATCCAGAAATCGTTGGGGCCGATGGGTTGGCCGAGTTTGGTGAGGTTTGCTTTGATCTCTTCATACACCGTAGCTACTGCAGTTGTTATCGGCAGGACTTCAAAGGACTCCATGAGCGACATGATCGAGGTTTGTCGTAAGGCACTCAGTTTGTAATGATGCATGCCGTGAATGATCTCGCCCTGAGAGATGACTGAAAGCTTGAGATCGTGTGCATCAATGCGGGAGCAGGCTTGAACGACGCTGGGCACTCCTCGCGCCAAAAAGGAGAAGGTGTCTGTGTCTAGCAGAATCATGAGCGTTTCTTGGCGGTGCGAGTGGTAGGTTTGGGCGGTGTGCTGGATCTGGGCTTTCGCTTGCTGACGGCAGGTAGGTCGTCATCTGTGCCAAACAAGGCCGCCCAATCGCGCTCTGGCTCACGCTGCTTGCGGCCCTCTTCTATGGTGGCCATGACCTTATCCCACAAGGCACTGTCTTCATCTGTCCATGGCGGCAAGTTAGCCAATATTTCTGCTGTGGTCAGATACTTGGGCTTGATGATGAGCTCATCTCCGCGCTGGATGATCCTGACTGACTTGGTTTTGAATTGAAATTCTTTCGGGATGCGAACGGCCTGACTGTTGCCGCTGGTGAAGACGGTGGAGTCTTTTTGATGGGGTGCTTGCATGACGGAGGAGGGTAGGCGGGCGTTCATGGCGGGCTCCTTGAATGTATATCCTGATTGTATATCTTTTAGGTGATAGGCGACAGCCAGCTTGGGCTCTCATTTTGTAAGGTTTCGGCACTCAATGCGACAATAGCTCATGTACACAACCACCTCATCCTCCTCCCAAACCATCACCCTCGGCGGGGGCTGCTTTTGGTGTACTGAAGCGGTTTACAAAGACGTGAAGGGCGTGCTCGATGTGGAATCGGGCTATTGCAATGGACACGTGAAAAATCCGAGCTATGAGGATGTATGCACTGGGCAGACGGGCCATAACGAGGTGGTGAAGCTGGTGTATGACCCTGCCGTGATCTCAACGCGGGAGATTTTGGAGATATTTTTTGTGGTGCATGACTGCACGCAGCTCAACCGGCAGGGCAACGACCGAGGCACGCAGTATCGCAGTGGGATTTACTATTCAACCACTGAACAGCAAGACGCGGCGAATGACATCATCCGCGAGATGAGCCAGGATAAGATTTTTGATGGCTCGATCGTCACTGAGGTGCTGCCGTTGCAGAACTACAGCGCTGCAGAAGACTATCACCAAGACTTTTTTGAGCGCAATCCGTATCAGGGCTACTGCATGGCCGTGGCTGCGCCGAAGGTGGCGAAGTTTCGCAAGACATTTGCGCGGCTGGCGAAGTGAGTGATTGAACCCAAGTCAATGCTGCGTATCATTGCGGCATGTTGGTCTCTGAATCTTTGAGTTTTGCTTATCCGGGCGGCGCTCTGATGCGCTTTCCGGATATCGCGTTGCCGCAGGGCGGGGCATTGCTGCTGCAAGGCGCTTCGGGCTCGGGCAAATCTACGCTGCTGGCGCTGTGTTGTGCTTTGTTGGGTGGCTCATCAGGAAAGCTTGACGTCGCTGGGCAAGATGTGCTGGCTTTGCGTGGTAGCGAACGGGATGCGTGGCGCGGGCGTTCGGTGGGCTTTTTGCCACAGCGTTTGCATTTGAGTGAATCGCTTTCAGTGCGCGGCAATCTGGCGCTGGTGTTTTTTGCTGCGGGTGTGCCTGAAGATCAGGCGAAGATGGAGGCAGCCTTGGAGGCGCTTGGCGTGAAGGAGCTGGCTGAGCGCCGGCCTAGCGAGCTCTCGGGCGGGCAAGCGCAGCGGGTGGCATTGGCTCGCGCGGTGTTGCTCTCGCCCAAAATCATCTTGGCGGATGAACCCACCGCGAGTTTGGATGATGAGGCGGCTGAAGCAGCGATGGCGCTTTTGTTGCAAGCCGCGCAGCGCTGCGGCGCAAGCCTCGTGGTGGCAACGCATGACACGCGCGTGAAGCGCGGTTTTGAGGCTGCTAAGGCAGATTTGCAGCTTGTTTTGCTTCAAAAAATAGATCAAAAAGTGGTTTTCACTTTGCAGAATATGCGAGAGCAGCTATGAAAACAATAGCACCCACTTTTTCATATGCCCTTCGCATGTTGCTCGCACGCCCCGGCGCGGCGCTGCTCAACGCACTTCTGATCGCGCTCGGCGTGGCTACGATGACTGTGCTGCTGCTCGTCTCCACGCAAATGGAGCGCAGTTTTGAAAAAGACCTTGCTGGCGTGGACGTGGTGGTCGGCGCGAAGGGCTCGCCGCTGCAAATGATTTTGGCGGGGGTGTTGCATGTGGATGTACCGGCGGGGAACATTCCGCTGGAGGCTGCGCAGGAGCTGGCCAAAGATCCGCGTGTGAAGCAGCTGATACCCTTAAGCTTGGGCGATAGTTTTGAGGGTGCTCGCATTGTGGGTACGACGGCAGATTACTTGTCTCTCTACCAAGCCAAAATGGCCGCCGGGCAAGTATGGGCGCTGCCGATGCAAGCCGTGGTGGGCGCAGATATGGCGGGCAAGCTGGCGATCAATGCGGCGTTTGCGGGCACACACGGGCTGGCAGGCGGCGGCGAGGTGCATGACAAAGCCAAATACACCGTGGTCGGGCAACTGATGCGCTGCGGCTGCGTGCTGGATCGCTTGATCCTCACCAGCACGGAAAGCGTATGGCAAGTGCATGAAAAAGAAATCGCGCTCGATGAGGCAGACAAGAAAGCGTTACAGGAAGAGCGCGAAATCACTTTTGGCTTGATTCAATATTCTTCGCCGCTGGCGGCAGTGAGCTTTCCGCGCTTTGTGAACAGCTCCACCGAGCTGCAAGCTGCCGCGCCTGCTTTGGAGATCACGCGCCTCTTTCGTATGCTCGGCGTGGGCACGCAGGTGTTGCAAGCTTTTGCTGCGGTGCTGCTGGCTGTAGCGGCGATCAGCCTTTGGATGTCTCTCACGCAGGCTTTGCGGGAGCGACGGGGTGATCTTGCCATGCTGCGCATGCTAGGCGCTTCACCGGGAAAAGTGGCGGGCTTGTTGCTTTTTGAAACCTTGCTGTTAGCCTTGGCCGGCTGGGCGATTGGCGTGGCGCTGGGTCACCTCTTGACAAGTCTGATAGGCTATTTGTTAGCACAAGAGAAATCTCTGGTGGTTAGCGGTGCGCTGTGGTTGCCGCAGGAACTGCTGCTGCTGGTGGGGGTCTTGTGTTTATCGGTGTTGGCCGTGGCGTGGCCGCTCAGGCAAGTTTACGGACAAGATGTGTTGAAACAATTGCAAACGAGGTAAATCATCATGATTTTGAAGCAAAAACGGCTGATCGCCGGCATTTTATCTGCGCTAGGCGCTATGGTTTTCGTAGTGAGCACCGCATCTGCGCAAGCGCATTCGGATGCTGAGACCAAGAAAGACATTCAGCGCCACAAAGCCATGGCTGCGGCGCATGAGGGCGCGGCCAAGTGCTTGGAATCGGGCAAGAAGCATGAGGTGTGCGAGAAAGAACTACAAGCCGCTTGCAAGGGCTTGGGCATCGGCAAACACTGCGGCATGCGCCATGAGCACTAAAACTTTTTTCATCGCTGGCTTGATGGCTTTGAGCGCGAGCTTGGCGCAGGCTCAGCAGCCCGCTTCCCCTCTTGGCGTGCCGCAAGGCCAGGGCGCGGGCGTTCATAGCCCGAATTCGCCTTTTGCGCCGCTTGCTAAGCGAGATGATGTGGTCGCATGGAGCCTGCTTACCGCCATCACCACGAAAAATGAGAAAAACAAAATCCTGCCGGTGTTTGGCGCGCAGCAGCTCGCCCTGCATCAGAAAACGCAAAAAATCCAAGGCTTCATGATGCCGCTGGAGCCGGGGCCGAATCAACGCCATTTTTTGCTGACCAGCGTGCCGCTCACCTGCGGCTTTTGCCTGCCCGGCGGGCCTGAGAGCATGATTGAAGTGCGCACCAAAACGCCGGTGAAGTATTCGATGGAGCCTGTAGTTGTGGAAGGAAAATTCCTAGTGCTCAATGACGATCCGTATGGCTTGTATTACCGCATCACCGATGCGGTGGCAGTGAAATAAAGCATGAAAGCGTTTAGCCGTTCACAGTTGAGTCTTGTCCAGCGCATCGTGCTGGCTGGGCTTCTGCTATGCATGGCTTTGGCGCAGAGCCTCTCGCTCGCGCACCGCGCGCTGCATCACGATGTGCGGATGTTGGCTTACTCGTATGAGGAGCAACACGCAGGATCGCATGAGCATGGCAAAGATTGTGATCACGGTGTTTTTAGTCGCTTGTTTGCCGGCCATGAAGAAGGTGATGAATCCTGCCGTGTGTTGGATGGCAGCACGGCAAGTTTAGAAGTTTTTAGCCCAGTCGCCGTCGTGTTTACTGCGCTGGCAGCTCATGTTTTGATAGCGTTGGGTGACGATGCCCTCGCTGCTTGGCAGGCTCCGCTCTTTGAAGCGCGCGGCCCGCCTGTTCTTTCTCTGTAAATCCCCAAACCGTTTTTAAGGCTGCATCGCGCTAGGAGCGCTGTGCGGCTTCGTTTGCTTTTTCAGAGAATGCCATGTCTAAATCTTTTCCTCGCCACCTTGTTGCGATGGCTGGTGCTTCGCTTTGCGCAGCAGCTTCCGCCCAAACCGCCAATACCCCTGCTGAGACTGTCTTAGCTCCCGTCACCGTCACAGCCAATCCTTTGAGCAGCAGCGAGATCATCGCCCCCGCCCAAGCCGTCTCAAGCACAGGCTTGCTGCTGCGCCAGCAATCCACGCTCGGCGAGGCATTGAACGGCCTGCCCGGTGTGAGCAGCACCTACTTCGGGCCGAACGCCAGCCGCCCCATCATTCGCGGGCTCGACGGCGATCGCATCCGTATCTTGAGCAATTCGGGCGCAACGATTGATGCATCAGGGCTGAGCTATGACCATGCCGTGGCGCTGGATCCGATTGCCGTGGAGCGCATCGAAGTGTTGCGCGGCCCTGGCGCTTTGCTCTACGGCGGCTCAGCGATAGGCGGCGTGGTGAACGTGATTGACAACCGCATTCTGAAAGAGCGCTTGCAGGGCATGACGGGCAAGGTGGATTTCGGTTTTTCGAGCGGTAATAGCGGCAAAAATGGCGCTTTTATGATCGAGACGGGTAATGACAAATTCGCCTTGCATGCAGACGTGTCATCCCGCAGCAGCGGCGATGTGAGCGTGCCTATCAATCTGGCTTGTACCAATCCTGCCTCGCCAGCCAGCGCCAAAAAGATTTGCAATTCAGCAGCGGATGCCAAGAGCGGCGCTTTGGGCGGCACGCTGTTTTTTGATCGTGGGCGCATTGGCCTCTCGGTGAGCAGTTTCAAAACGAACTACGGCACAGTGGCTGAAGATGAGGTCACGATTGACATGAAATCCGCTCGCACCGCGCTCGATGGTGAATTCAAAATTGGTGGCGCGATTGAAAGCGTGCAAGTGCAGGCGAGCAACACGAAATACAAACACACCGAGTTTGAAGGCGCAGACGCAGGCACGGAATTCAGCAACAAGGGCAATGATTTCCGCCTGCAGGCGCGCCATGCCAAGTTCGCCAATCTTCAAGGCGTGATCGGTGTGCAGCTGGATAACAACCGCTTCTCCGCAGATGGTGCAGAAGCCTTCGCACCCTACAGCAAAAGCAGCCAGCAAGCCTTGTTTCTCTACGAAGAAGCTGCCTTCAACTGGGGCAAGCTCAGCTTTGGCGGGCGTGTGGAGGATGTGAAGGTCGAGTCGTTTGGCAATCCACAGATCGCGCGCTTCACGCCTGCTCAGCGTAAGTTCAAGCCATCGAGCTATGCGGCAGGGGCGTTGTTTAACCTCACACCCGCTTGGCAGCTCACCAGCAATTTCGCCGCCACCCAACGCGCCCCGAAAGACTATGAGCTCTTTGCCGACGGCCCGCACATCGCCACAGCCGCGTATGAGCTGGGCGATGCGAATCTGAGCAAAGAAAAATCTACCAGCATTGATGTGGGCGCGCGCTGGAAGAGCGGCGCGCACTTCGCGCAAGTCAATGTGTTCAACAGCCGATTTAAAAACTACATCTTGCTCGGAAGCACAGGCAATACGCGCGGCGCAGATGCCGAGCTCAACCCGGTGGATGCAGACGGTGATGGCGTAGCCGACGGCAGCGGGGAAGATATCTTTCCTGAGTTCGCCTACACCCAAGTGCCCGCCCGTTTTACCGGCTTTGAGCTTTCGGGCAACTGGCGCTTGATCGATGCCGCGCAAAAGCTCGATCTGCAATGGCGCGTTGACAGCACCCGTGCCACCAACACCGCCACCGGCCAAGCCCTGCCGCGCATCAGCCCGCTGCGCGTGGGCGCAACGCTCGCGTGGGCGCAAGGCGCATGGGGTGCTCGCTTGGGCTTCGACCATAACGCCAAAGCCAGAGATGGCAGCGCGGATAGCTACGTTTTGTGGAATCTCGCCGGTACTTACAAGATGAAAGCCAAAGATGCTGATTTGCTTTGGTTTGCCCGCCTGGACAACGCAGGCAACAAACTCGCCTACAGCGCCACCTCCATCTTGACGACCAGCGCCCCCGGCAAATCACCGCCGCCAGGGCGCAGCTTGAAAATTGGTTTGCAAGCAAACTTCTGATCTTGCAGAGAAGCCTACCATCGCCACAGGTGATGGTAGGGGAGTCAGAGCACGCATACACTTGAAGCATGTCTCATCCTGTGTTTGCAGCGCTGCTGCCCGTTGTTATTCTCATTGCTATTGGATTCATAGCAGGCCGCGCAGGTTTTATGCCGGCTAACTCAGCGAAAGACCTTTCAAAACTGGTTTTTACCGTGTTTTTGCCGCCCATGCTGTTTCGCACCATGGTGAACATCCATCCTGAGAATTTGCAGGGCAAGCCCAGCGTGGCCTATTTGCTGGGCATGGCTTTGATCTATGCAGCCATGTTTTTCGCAGCAGGGCGCAATCGCAAAGCGGCCGTGCTCGGCTTGGCTGCGAGCTACAGCAATACGGTGATGATTGGTATTGCGCTGATCCAGTTTGCTTACGGCGAGCAGGGTGTGGCTGTGCTTCTGGCTTTGATCGCGGTGCATTCACTCATCATGCTGTCTATGGCCACGGTGGTGTTGGAGCTGGTTACACTGCGCGAAAAAAGTAGCGAGCAAGCCCATCCGCTGCGTACCTTGGCTCAGTCTGTCTTGAACACGCTCAAACAGCCCATGGTGTTTCCCGTGATTGCGGGTCTGATCTATGGGCAAACGGGGCTTGGCATTCCTGCTGTGATTGATAAGCCTTTGCAGCTCTTGGGCAGTGCGTTCAGTCCTTTGGCGGTGGTGCTGGTTGGTATCACGCTGGCGGCCACGCGGGTGGGCGAGCATTTGCGCATGGCATTGGCGCTTTCAATGTTGAAAAACGTGGCGCATCCGCTGGTTGTGGCTTTGATCGGCCTGGCGCTCGGGCTGCAAGGCCTGCCATTGGCTGTGATGATCGTGACGGCCGCTTTGCCTATCGGCGCGAATGTGTTTTTGTTTGCGCAGCGCTATGAGACGGCACTGCCGGAAGTCACCGCTGCGGTGGCTGTGTCTAGCGCAGCGGCTTTGTTCACAGTGGCGCTGGCGCTGAGTTTTGCTGCTCGGGTTTAGCAGATATAACCAATCAGTCATAAACCGTACTTAGTTGACGGGTTTGCAGCCGAGTCGTTCTGTTTCATGTGCTTTCATGCATGATTGTGGATTGATTGCAGCATGCATGGTGCTCTGCTGTAGTCGGATCATCCTAGGAGAACAACCATGATCAATCGCAGAGATATTTTCGTAGGTGGCGGAGCGGCTGCCGTGGCTTATATGGCCGGCTCTTTCATGCCTTTGATTGCGCAGAACACACCCAATTTTGGCGCACCGTCTGTAGTGCAAGTGGGCTTTCGCAAGCAAAAGCTCGGCGATATGGAAATCATTGCTTTGAACGATGGCGTGGTGCGCCGCCCTCTCGCTGCTGAATTCGTGCGCAATGCGCCGATGACCGAAGTGCAAGCTTTGCTGCAATCGCAAAACCTTCCCACAGAATACATCGACATTCCTTTCACCGCATTCATGATCGTGGCTGGCAATCGCCGCATCTTGATGGACACCGGTTTTGCTGACAATGGTGCGCCCACCACGGGCCGCTTGCTGGCTAATTTGAATGCCGCTGGCTTCAAAGCCGAAGATATCGATACAGTGATTTTGACGCACTACCATGGCGATCACATCAATGGCGTGCGCAACAAAGCTGGCCAGCTCGTCTTCCCCAAAGCCAAAATCATGGTGCCCACCGTGGAGCATGCCTTCTGGATGGACGATGCCCGCATGGCTGCCGCCCCAGAAGCTATGAAGGGTGCATTCCAGGCCGTGCGCCGCGTGCTGGGTGGTCTGCCAGCTGATCAGCTCATTCAGTTTGAGCCGGGCAAAGAAATCATGCCTGGCATCAACAGCGTGGCCGCTTTTGGTCACACGCCAGGGCATTCACTGATCACTGCGACCAGCAAAGGCGAAAAGTTTGCCTATCTTGCAGACCTCACCAACATCCCACAGCTTTTTGCGCGCAACCCTGATTGGGCGGTGCAGTTCGACATGAATGCAGATGCAGCCCGCGAGACGCGCCGCAAAATGTTTGACATGGTGATCAACGAGAAAATGCTCGCCGGCGGCTTCCATTTCCCCTTCCCAGCCTTTGGTCGCGTGGAGAAGCTTGGTAACGGCTATGACTTCAAGCCCGTGGCTTGATGCTTGTTTGCTCCCGCAAAAAGGCTCCCTCGGGAGCCTTTTTTTATTCGTCGTCGCCGATATTGTCTTCACCCGGCTCGGTCTCTTGTGCGCGCGCTTTGAGAGGGGCTTCTAAGCTTTGAGCTTGCTTGAAGAAATCTTGCGAGCTGGTAGGGCTTGAGAATTGCAAAGCAGGGCGATACAGATGCGGGGCATGCAGGCGATCGAGCACCGTGCCTTGCCTGCGGTGGTTCGTCCACATCAGCAGCGCCACGGAGGAGAGCGTGAAGACGATCATGAAGAGGCGCAGATTGAGGTGGCGTTTGCTCGGCACGATCAGGCGAAGATGCGCCCAAGCGAGGGCACACAAAGCAGCAGCGCTGATCAGTAGATCCATTTTGCCCAGCATGCGCCAAGACAAGCTGAACGAGAAGAAATGCATCACTGCCATGACCACGGTGAGCACGATGCCTGCGCCGAGCACAAGGCAAATGTGTTGCCAATAGTGCGCATGCTTGGCAAAAATCTTACCCAGCAAGGCCCAGAAGGCCGCCCAGAGCGCAATCACGCCGATCATGCCTAGCGATTGCGTGACCAGATTTTTGGCAGCGTCATCCGGGCTGTATTCGATCCATTGATCAAGCGCGTGAAGCAGAGCGAAGATGCCAAACAGAATGAGGGCGAGTAGCCAAGGCTTGATGCGCTGCCAAATGTGCTTTGGTTCAGATGTTGCCTCGTTGTCTGCTTCTGCACCGTCTGGATTTTGTGCCGATGCTTGCACAGAGAGCACTTCGCTTTGCACACGCAGCGTGAAATGCTCGCCAATCAATTGCTCGGTGCGATGCACTTGGCCTTGGGCATCGAGGTATTCGATGGTGAGGGTGTGCGCCCCTGTGTGTGGAGCATGGCTCATGGCTTGGCTCCTGGCGCTGCAAGCGTGAAGCCATCTGCAAAATGCTGCGCGAGCTTGAGTGCATTCTCAAAGCTCACGCCCGTGGCGTTCAGCCGCCCGAGCGTGCCGGTGGTTTGCCCCTCTTGCGTGGCCACAAGGATGGAGACGCTATACAAGCCCTTGAAGCGCTTGTAAGCGCTCAGGCAGAGCACGGCTTCCATGCGCGGGCTCTTTGGATTTTGAATGCTCTGCTGGCTGCACAGCGGCTTGGTCGATGGCCGTATACCCGTGAAGAATTGCTCATTCTCAAAGCTCTTGCTGTAGCGATCCATGAAGCGCGTGGCGCCGAGTTTGCTGCCGTCATAAGCTTCGTGGATCGTGGAGATGCTGCCCAAATTGGCCTCGCCGGTGAATATGCTGGAATCCATGCGGCAATCGGTGCGGGCGAATTGGAAGGCCTTGCTTTCCATCTGCTCACGCCGCCCCCAGCAGCGCAGAAAATCATCAGACGGAATCGGGATGCTCACGCCAGCGTTGATTTGAGGCTTCCAGGGCGTGCGCATGAAGCGCTCGGTGAGCTGCTGCTGGTATTGCGTGAGCTGAGCGGTGATGGTGGCGTAGAGCGGTGTGGTGATGGGCGCTGCTTTTTGGCTCGCGGCAATGAGCTTTTGCGCATGCTCAGCAGGTACGAGAAAGCTCACTTGCTCGCCATCGAGCCGCTTAGCCACGTTGATGCCGACCACCTGGCCTTGCGCATCCAGCGCAGGTCCGCCGCTCATGCCGCCATTGATCGCACCGCTGAAGAAGAGGCGAGGTGTAAAGCTGCGCTCGACCAGCCCGTTGTACGTGCCTTCTGTCACGGCGAAGCCGACGTCGAGCGGATTTCCGAGCGAGAAAATGCGCTCTCCGCGTTGCAAAGCGCTGCTGTTGATGCGAAAGTTGAGTTGATCGGTAGGTTTGCCCGCATCCAAACCAGTTTTTATGGCGCCGTTTTTAATCCGCAGCAAGGCCACATCGTTGACCACATCAATGCCCAGCAAGCTCAGCTCACCTTTGTCGCCCGAGGGCGTTTCGTACAGAGCTTGATAACGATCTGGCTTGAGCGCAACGAGGCTGATCACATGAAAATTGCTGATCAGCAGGCCGTCGCTGGAGACGAAAAACCCGGAGCCGACGCTGGCTTGGCTGGTTTGGCCAATGGGCACGATGCGGATGCGAAGCAGCCGAGTGCGGGCATTGCTCCACATGCTTTGGGCTGCCGATGTTGCGACTGGTGCTTGGGGCGGGGCGGATGCTTGTGCGAAGGCGGTTGGCAAGAGCGCGATCAGCAGCATGAAAAAACCCAAGCTGCACCATGCCAAGCTTGGTTTTGGAGAGATACAGCGAGTGCGATTCATTGACCGAGGTTAACAGGATTTTGTGATTCTTAACAAGCGCAGGCATCT
Organism: Comamonadaceae bacterium; assembly: GCA_013297925.1. Lineage (GTDB taxonomy): Bacteria > Pseudomonadota > Gammaproteobacteria > Burkholderiales > Burkholderiaceae_C > JANMDU01. The sequence goes on along the minus strand of JAAFJC010000003.1, from coordinate 90,083 downwards.
CCAAAAATCTAGAGTGAAGCGCCTTGTTCCTGATACATTTACTTCAATGCAAGCTGATTCGCAATTCATTGACAACTATGTCGCTGCCGTTCAAGACGAGCAGTCACAAGACGTGCACGACGCTTGGGTCGATATGCGTCTCGCGCAAGATTTCATGCTGAATGCGGCTGCTTCAATGCGAGCCAGTAGTTTGGTGATTCCTTTGACAGTGCTGCTGCTCTATGGGCATGTCCATGTTTGGGTCTTGTTCGCGTGGGCTGTTGCTGCCTCTGGGATTTTGATCTATCGACACACGACGATCAAATCCTTTGATCGTCTGCTCAATGTGGATGTGATGACAACGCCCGTGCCAGATATCGGTGTTTTTTTTAAACGGTATGGCTGGAGCTGGTCTGTGAGTGCCTTCCTGTTTGCTTTCCCTATGTTTCTTTATTACGAGCATGCCCCACTTGCGATTCAATACCTGTGCATGTTGGTGCTGGTCACCATTGGAACCTTAGGCGCCTCTTTAATGGCTGCGCGTATTCAGATCCAACGGCAGTTCGCTCATACGCTGTGCGGCACGGTGATATTGGCCGTATCCACCCACTGGGCAATCTATTGGCCTACGCCGTCCACCATCACATCCGGTATTTTTTTATTGATGGTCGCCATCTTTTGGGTACTGATGCTTTATCTGGGCAAGCATCTGCATGCCTTGCAGCGCAGTAGCTACAGCGCGCAATTTGGCCATGAGCAGCTGATTCGCTCACTGCGTCAGCAAACACAAGCTTCCACAGAAGCTGTGCAGACGAAAAACAACCTCTTGGCCAGCGCCGCGCATGATCTGCGCCAGCCAGTGCATGCCTTGGCTTTTTATGCGGACTGGTTGCGCAATGAGCCAGACATGGCAGAAAGCGTTGTCCCCAAAATTTTAGCGGCCACAGATTCTGTGAATACCTTGTTCAACAGTTTGTTTGATTTCGCCAGAATCGAATCGGGTGCGATCAAGATCAACATCGAGGATGTCGATATCGAATCTTTGCTGGAAGAGATGACGGTGCAGTTTGCCCCCGCCGCCGATGCCAAAGGCTTGTCGCTGAGTACCTCGGCCGTGCAAGCGACGGTGCGCAGCGATCCCGTCTTGCTGCGCCGCATTACCTCCAATTTGTTGGCCAATGCGATCCGCTACACCGATCACGGCGGCGTGATGCTCAGCGCGCAAGTCGTGGGAGATCAGCTTTGGCTTGAAGTATCAGACAGTGGCACAGGCATCTCGGCCGAGCATTTGCCGCATGTGTTCAAGGAGTTTTACCGCGCTACGGCGCATGAAGGCACAGCCGATAGCTTCGGGCTGGGCTTGGCGATCGTCAAGCGTTTGTGTCGAGCTCTGGGGCACAGCGTGTCTCTGCGCTCGGTGGTGGGCAAGGGCACGAGTTGCCGCTTGGAGATTCAGCTCAAAGGAAGTGCTCTGGGTGATACGCTAGGCAAGCCTGATGAGCTGAAAAATCAGCTACGAATCAATTCTCAGATCATGCCTCTAGAGCGCGCCCAATGAACCGCTTGTGAGCGATTCTTGACGGATAGGCGACGGAACAAGCGCCACAAATGCACCTTTACAGTGTGCTCGCTGATTTCCATGATTTCGGCCAATTCGCGGTTGCTCAGGCCCCGGTCAAGAAGCTTGAGCAGCTCGCGCTGGCGGCGCGAGAGCTTATCGGTGGTGGCAGCTTTGGTATCGTGGCTTTCGCTATCGGGGCTCACCAAAGCACGCAAAGCTTGGGTGAGATGCGTGGCACCGGAGGATTTTTCCAAATACAAATCCGCACCGGCATCTAAACTCAAATCTTCAAAGTCAGCCGATGGCGAAGCTGATAGCACAACGATAGGCACATGTGGGAACAAAGCACGCATCTCGCGCACACCCGAGACGCCATGCGTATCCGGCAGCTTCAAATCAAGGCATAAAAAATCAGGCATGCCAAGCTCTTGCGCTTTAGCCATCACAGGGCTCAAGCGCTCAAACTCCACTATCGTGGCATCCGGCGCAATGCGCCGAAACAGCATCACCACGGCTTCGCGCATCAAAGGGTGATCGTCAACAACAAATATCCTCATAACTACTTTCTGCCGCAATGAGCCGCCAACTCTTAGCGATCTGGTATCTTCACATTAATAATTCAAGCCCATGGCTTTGCGCACGTCACCCATGGTTTGCTGAGCGACCACTTGTGCCTTTTTGCAACCTATATCAATGATCTCATGAACACGACGTCGGTTGGCAATATAGGGTTTGGCGCGGTCTAGCATGGGTTGCTGCTCGGCCAGAATAGCATCACTGACCGTTTTCTTGCATTCTATACAACCTATGCCCGCGGTTGTGCAGCCCTCGGTCACCCACTGTTTGCGCTTTTCGTCTGAATAAACAAGGTGAAATTGCCAAACGGGGCATTTTGCTGGGTCGCCTCTGTCGGAAAGCTTCACACGCGCTGGGTCAGTGGGCATCTCTTTGATTTTCTTCTCGATGCTGGCGGCTTCTTCGCGTATGCCGATGGCATTGCCATAGCTTTTGCTCATTTTTCTGCCATCTAGGCCGGGTAGCTTGGAGGCGCTGGTGAGCAACACATCAGGCTCGATCAATACGGCCTTGCCCTTGCCAGACACAAACGACGTGAGCAAGGCCTTTTCATCCAGACTCATGGTTTCAAATTTGGAGAGGAAGCCTGGCAATTTTGCAAGCACCGATTCATCACCTTGCTCGGTGCGCTTCTTGGCCATGCTTTTGATGTAGCGGGCATCGTCTTTGGGCAAAGTCTCCAGCAGCGCAGCGATTTTTGCGTCGTCCGTTTTGCGGCGGCCATAAAGATCGTTGAATCGTCGTGCTGCCTCGCGCGTAAGCTCCACATGGCTGGCTTGGTCTTCGCCCACGGGCACGTAATGCGCTTTGTAGATCAAGATGTCGGCTGCTTGCAGCAGCGGATAGCCTAAGAATCCATAGGTGGAGAGATCTTTGTCTTTGAGCTGTTGCTGCTGATCTTTGTAGGTTGGCACGCGTTCGAGCCAGCTGATCGGCGTGCCCATCGCGAGAAGGGTGAACAGCTCTGCATGCTCAGGCAAGCGGCTTTGCAAAAAGAGCGTGCATTGCTCAGGATCGATGCCAGTGGCCAGCCAATCGATCACCATTTCATAGACCGAGGCTTCGATCACATCCGGATTTTCATAATGCGTGGTGAGCGCATGCCAATCAGCCACGAAATAAAAGCATTCCATCTCGCTCTGCAGGCGCACCCAATTCTTCAAAGCGCCGTGGTAATGGCCAAGGTGCAAAGCGCCTGTGGGGCGCATGCCGGAGAGAACACGTTTTTTGTCAAGCATGGGTTGCAAAAATGAAAATCACCCTTGCGCAAATAAGCGCAAGGGAGTGAGGATGATATTAAGAAGGCCGTAGGTTAGATCCATCAAAGGCCGCATCCAAATCGTGCTGGCAATACCGCTGATCACCAAAGCCATCACGATGAAAAAGCCATAAGGCTCAATGCGCGAGAGCGGCTGGGCATAGCGGTAAGGCAGCAGCGCTACGGCGATCCGTCCGCCATCCAGCGGTGGCACGGGAAACAAGTTAAACACAAACATCACCACATTCACCAGCATGCCGGCTTTGCACATAGCAAGGAAGAATTTTTCATTCAGACCGATAGCTTGCAGCAGATAAAACAAGATGCCCCAGAGCAAGGCTTGGATGAGGTTAGAGGCTGGGCCCGCGAAGACGACCCAGACGGTATCGCGGCGCGGATTGCGCAAAGCACTGAAATGCACGGGCACAGGCTTCGCGTAGCCGAATAGAAAACTGCCATTTGTGGCGAAATACAGCAGCAGCGGCATCGCAATCGTGCCGATCGGATCAATGTGTTTGATCGGATTGAGCGTGACGCGCCCGAGGCTGTAAGCCGTTTTGTCGCCAAAGTAGAGCGCAGCATAGGCGTGCGCGGCCTCATGAATCGTGATCGCGAAGATGACGGGCAGGGCATAGACCAAAACGGTCTGGATGATGTTGTTGAAGTCCACAGGTGATTGTCTCAGACTTATTCACTGTTAAAACAGTTTCACAGTCCTAAAACTGCGGGTTCTCCGCGCCCAAGCCGCACTATCTCTGGGGTATGGCCTGTCAAATCCACCACCGTGGTGGGCTCGCTGGGGCAAGCGCCGGCATCGATCACGCAAGCAATCAACTTTTCATACTGATCACGGATGGCTCCTGGATCGGTCAAAGGATCGGTTTCTCCGGGTGGGATCAAGGTGGTCGCCAACAAAGGCTCGCCATGAATCTCTAGCAGAGCCTGCAATGCAGGATGCTCGGGCACGCGCAAGCCAATGGTGAGGCGCTTGGGATGCGAGAGGCGGCGCGGCACTTCTTTGGTGGCCTCCAAAATGAACGTGAAAGGGCCTGGCGTGCCGGCTTTGATGAGGCGAAATTGTGCGTTATCGACTCTGGCATATGTGGCGAGCTCTTTGAGATCGCGGCAAAGCAATGTGAGGTGATGTTTATCGTCCACGCCCCGAATTCGGCGTAGTTGATCGGCGGCGGTTTTGTCGTTCAAATGGCAGACCAAGGCATAGCTGGAATCGGTAGGTACAGCGGCGATTCCGCCAGCTTTGAGGAGCGAAGCGGCTTGCCGCAAAAGGCGCTCTTGCGGATTGTCGGGATGGATTTCAAAAAACTGTGCCATGCGTTTAACTTGCTGGGGACATGCTTGAAGCACGATTTTCGCGCATCAGCACCCAAGCATTTGCAATGCCGCAAACTGCAACCAGCGCCATGCCCAGCCAGCCCCAGGCATCTGGCACGCGGCCAAAGAGTAGCCAGCCGCCGATTGCAGCAAAGCCTAGCTGCGCGTACAGATAAGGAGTGGCGACTGACGCATTCACCCGCTTGAAAGCCATATTGAGCAGCAAATGCCCCGTGGATGCAGCCAAGCCTACCACTGCGATCAAGGCCCAGATGCGCAGCGGCAGCGCCTGCCAGAAGAAAGGCACCGCGCAGCTCATCACGATAAAGCCTGTGACGCCGCTGGCTAGGTGCGTGTGGCTTGCACTCTCGGTGCGCATCATGTAAGCCGTAAGCAACTGAAAAGCTGCGCCTACCGCCACCAGAAGAAACACCAAGAGCACCACAGGCTCAAACGCATGCGAGAAAGGCCGAATCACGATGAGCACCCCGCAGAAGCTGCCCAAAGCCAATAGCCAGCGCAGCGGCGGCACATGCTCGCCCAGCAATCGCGCAGAAGCAATCGTCACGACCAAAGGCGTGAGCATCACAATCGCCGTCACGTCAGCCACGGGCACATAGCGCAGGCTGGTGAAGCCCAGCGCGGTGGTCACGAGCATCATCAGGCCGCGCGTGATGTGCAAGGCGGGCTTGGTGATGCGCAGGCCTTTGAATTCTCTGGCCTGCGCGATCACGACGACACTAGACAAAGTCTGGATCAAGTAGCGCAGCCACTGCACCATCACAATCGGTGCGGCCATACCGATCAGCTGGCTGGTGGTATCCAGCGTGGCAAAGCAGAAACTCGCGCCGAGAGCACAAAAAATGCCCCAAAAAGTCTGGGGAGAGTTGCGGGAGGATGAATCAGAAGACAAGATGAATGCTATTTCTTCTATAGCGCCTCGCGCAGATTCTATGCCGGCGAGATGCTGTTTTTACCTCAAATGAGAGCTTCAAAATCAGTTTTAGGCCGTTTGGATGCGATCGGAGAGCAGTTCCCACACGGGAGTGAGCTGGCCAGGCAGATAGGGCAGGTTACCCAAATCCGTGTGACTCTCGACTGGACAATGAAAATCCGAGCCACGCGAAGCCGCTAAATCAAATTCTTGAGCCATATCTGCATACTTGCTGTATTCAGGCACGGTATGGCTGCCGGTGACGACCTCGACCGCTTGGCCGCCGTGCGTTTTGAATTCAGAGAAGAGCGCATACTCTTCATTCGCTGTAAATTTATAGCGCCCCGGATGCGCGATCACCGCAATGCCTTTTGCTGCAGTGATCCAGCGTACGGCATCGCCTAGGCTGGCCCAAAGATGCGGTACATAGCCTGGTTTGCCTTCAACCAGATAACTGCGAAAGACATCGTGCGTGCTCGCGCAGACACCGGACTCCACCAAGAAGCGGGCGAAGTGGGTGCGCGAGATCAGCTCTGGGTTACCCACGTATTGAAGAGCCCCGTCATAAGCGTTTTTGATACCGAATTTGGCCAAACCTTCGCTGATTTGCTGTGCGCGCTCGCCTCGGCCGCCACGCGTGGCTTGCAAGCCAGCGATCATGGCTGGATCGTCTGCATCGAAGCCTAGGCCCACGATGTGCACCGTTTCTTTCGCAAAGGTCACGGAGATTTCTGTGCCCGTGAGGTATGCCATGCCGTGAGCGTGCGCTGCAGCGGCTGCGCGCTTTTGGCCGCCAATTTCATCATGATCTGTGAGCGCCCAGAGCTCCACACCGTTTTTAGCTGCGCGCTCGGCTAAATCTTCCGGTTGCATCGTGCCATCTGAGACCACGCTGTGGCAATGCAGATCGGCGTTGAGATAGGTTTTGCCGCTCACTTGGCCGCCGCATTCGGTACGGGCTTCAATGCCTTGCCCGAACCTTGATGATCCAAAGCCGCTTTAATGTACGCGTTAAACAGCGGATGCCCGTCCCATGGCGTGGATTTGAATTCAGGATGGAATTGCACGCCGATAAACCAAGGGTGTACTGCGGCAGGCAGCTCCACGATTTCTGTGAGCTGCTCGCGCTGAGTGAGGGCAGAAATCACCAAGCCCGCTTTGCGCAGCGTATCGAGGTAATTCACATTCGCCTCGTAGCGATGGCGGTGGCGCTCGGTGACCACATCGCCATAGATACTGTGCGCGAGCGACCCTTTGGCCACATCGGAGCTTTGTGCGCCCAGACGCATCGTGCCGCCGAGATCGGATTTTTCATCGCGCTTTTGGATGCTGCCGTCTTTGTCTTTCCACTCGGTAATGAGAGCAATGACGGGATGTGGTGTGTCGGGCATGAACTCAGTGCTGTTGGCATCTTTCAGGTCAGCCATATGGCGGGCGTATTCAATGGTTGCCACTTGCATGCCTAGGCAGATGCCGAGATAGGGGATTTTGTTTTCCCGCGCAAATTTCGCTGCGGCGATTTTGCCTTCCACGCCACGCGCACCAAAGCCACCGGGCACGAGCACGGCATCGAATTTGGCGAGTTGGGCGACGTTCTCTGGGGAGATCGTCTCGGAATCGATGTATTCGATGTTCACGCGAGCTGAATTCTTCAGGCCCGCATGTTTCAAAGCTTCGTTAAGCGATTTATAGCTATCGCTCAAATCCACATACTTGCCCACCATCGCAATGCTCACGTCCACCTGTGGGTGCTCGACGGCATGCACGAGGCCGTCCCAGCGTGTGAGTTTGGCTGGAGGTGTGTTCAGGCGCAGCTTGTCGCAAATCAAGCCATCGAGGCCTTGCTCATGCAGCATGCGGGGCACTTTATAGATCGTGTCCACATCCCACATGCTGATCACGCCCCAAGGCTGCACATTGGTAAACAGCGAGATTTTTTCCATCTCGTCTTCGGGGATCTTACGGTCTGCGCGGCAGAGCAGGGCATCCGGCTGGATGCCGATTTCGCGCAGTTTTTGCACGGTGTGCTGCGTGGGCTTGGTCTTGAGTTCGCCTGCGGCCTTGATGTAGGGCACATAGGTCAAATGCACAAAGGCTGTGTTGCCCACACCTGCGCGCAGCGAGAGTTGGCGCACGGCCTCCAAGAACGGCAGGGATTCAATATCTCCCACCGTGCCGCCGATTTCCACAATCGCAACATCCACATCTTGCGCGCCACGCTTGATGAATTCTTGGATTTCGTTGGTCACGTGCGGGATCACCTGCACCGTCTTGCCCAAGTAATCGCCGCGCCGCTCTTTCTCCAGCACGGATTGATAGATTTTGCCGGTGGTGAAGTTGTTCGTCTTCTTCATCCGCGTGTCGATGAAGCGCTCGTAATGGCCGAGATCCAGATCGGTCTCAGCGCCGTCATCGGTGACGAAGACTTCGCCATGCTGGAATGGGCTCATCGTGCCCGGATCGACGTTGATATACGGATCGAGTTTGATGAGGGTGACTTTGAGGCCGCGCGATTCAAGGATGGCAGCCAGTGATGCGGAAGCGATGCCTTTGCCTAAGGAAGACACCACACCGCCGGTGACGAAGACGAATTTGGTCATGAGTCGCTCGGTGGAAATTCTAATTTTACCTGAGCCTCATCCTCAGCTTACTTATCGCGTAACGATCTGCTCAAAAAAATCACTGGGATAAGCCCTACGAGCACCAAGGCGAGCGACGGCAGAGCCGCTTCTGCCAATCGCTCGTCTTTTGCAAGCTGATAAGCGACGACGGCCAATGTGTCGTGATTGAAGGGGCGCAGCACGAGCGTGGCGGGGAGCTCTTTCATGACGTCCACAAACACGAGCAACATCGCCACCATCGCGCTGCGGCTGAGTAGGGGCGCATGTACGCGGGTGAGCAGCTTCATGCCACTGCTGCCGAGCATGCGGGCGGTGTCGTCATAGCTTTGTGGAATGCGCGAGTAGCCGCTTTGGATGCTTTGCAGCGCGACAGCGGTGAAGCGCACGAGATAGGCCCAGATCACGCCAAGAATGGTGGTGGTGACCAGTGCGCCGATGCTCCAATCCGGTTGCCATTTTTGCAGCAAGCCAACGGGCAGCAGCAGGCCAACGACGATCACTGCGCCGGGCACGGCATAGCCCATGCCGACGATGTGTGTGATGCTGTGCGTGAAGCGGCTGGTCTTTTGATCACGCGCGCGGCGTTGGGCGAAGGCGAGCATCAAAGCCAGCGCCGTAGCGAGCAGAGCGGCGATGCCCGCGAGCTTGAAGCTGTTGAAAGCCCATTGCGCAAACTGCGCCCAGCGGATCGGCTCGTCTGCACCAGAGCCTGCCAGAAGAGGCCGCAGCATCATCAGCACGGGTAGCGCAAAGCCCAGCAGAATCGGCAAGGCGCAGAGCAGTTGCACCTTGAATTGCTTGCGGCCAGTCAGCAGCACGGGCTTGGCTTCCGAGCTGCCTGCGCGCTGGCCTTTGCTGGCTGAGAAGCGCATTTTTTTCTGTGCACGGCGCTCCAGCTTGAGCAGAGCGGCCACCACGATCAGTAGCATCACGGCAAGCTGCGCGGCTGCAATGCGGTCGTCCATCGCGAGCCAAGCTTTGTAGATGCCAGCGGTAAAGGTCTGAATGCCGAAATAGCTCGACACGCCGTAATCGGCGAGCGTTTCCATCAGCGCCAGCGCCACGCCCGCTGCTACAGCGGGGCGAGCCAGTGGCAACGCAACCATTTTGATGCGAGTTCGCAAAGGTGCGCCAAGCAGCCGTGCGGCTTCCATCAAATGCGCGGCGCGCTCGGCCAGCGCAGCCCGGGAGAGCAAATACACATAGGGATAAAGCGTAAAGATGAATAGCAGCGCCGCGCCCCACGTGCTGCGAATCTCGGGGAGCACGCGGCCCGTCAAGCCAAAGCTTTCGCGAAGCCAAGTCTGCACAGGCCCTGAGAACTGCAAAAAATCCGTGTAAGCGTAGGCAGAGACGTATGCAGGCATGGCCAGCGGCAGCAGCAGCGCCCATTCAAAAAAGCGCCGGCCTTTGAATTCAAACAGCGTGATCATCACCGCTGTGCCCATGCCAATCAGCGCCGTGCCCGCCGCCACTGCTGCGCAAAGCGCTATGGATGTGATAGCGTACTGCGGCAGCACCGTGCTCGCCATTTGCGCCAAGATATCGCTGCTCGCCCCATTCCATTGCAACAAAGCCGCCATCACGGCGAGCACAGGCAGGGCGACCAGCAAGGCGATGAGGGCGAGAGGAAAGTGAAGCAATTTCTGCATAAAGCGTAATGAGAATTGTACGCATTTACAATTACCTCATGTACTTGCAACTCAACAGCTTAAGCGTGCGCTATCCCGGTTTGGCAAAAAGCGCGGTTAGTGATGTCACGTTTGGCCTCAAAGCCGGCGATATTGGCGTGTTGATTGGGCCTTCAGGCTGCGGTAAAACGACTCTACTCAGAGCTGTCGCAGGCCTTGAGCCATTGAGCCATGGCAGCATGCAGCTGGCGGGCGAAGAAGTGAGCCGCGTGGGCTTCAGCAAAGCGCCCGAGCAGCGGCGCATTGGCATGGTGTTTCAAGATTACGCCCTGTTCCCGCATATGGATATTGGCCGTAACGTGGCTTTTGGCATCATGCATCTGGGCGATGCCGAGCGCCGCGAGCGGGTGCGCGAGGTGCTGGCGCTTGTGGGCTTGGAGGGCGAGCGCCGCCGCATGCCGCATGAGCTCTCGGGCGGGCAGCAGCAGAGAGTGGCGCTGGCTCGCGCGCTCGCGCCCAAGCCGCAATTGCTTTTGCTTGATGAGCCGTTTTCCAATCTCGATGTGGATCTGCGCGAGCGCTTGGCTCATGAGGTGCGCAGCATTTTGAAAGCAGCAGGTGCCACGGCGCTGATGGTGACGCACGATCAATTAGAGGCCTTCGCTACCGGCGATGTGATCGGCGTGATGCACCAAGGCGAGCTGCATCAATGGGCCGATGCCTACACGCTCTACCACCGCCCAGCCACTCGCTTCGTGGCCGATTTCATTGGCCACGGTGTGTTTGCCAAAGCGCAGGTGGAGCTGCACGAAGAGCACGGCGGCCTGCACAAACACGTCGTCACGCCCCTGGGTGAATTGCATGATATCAGCCCAGAAGTGCTGGCGAGCCTGCCTGAAGGCGAAGTCGAAGTGCTGCTGCGCGCCGACGACATCATCCACGACGACGCCTCCCCCGTGCAAGCCAAAATCATCCGCAAAGCCTTTCGCGGCAACGAATTCCTCTACACGCTCGAACTCAAAACCGGCGAACAAGTCATGGCGCATGTACCCAGCCACCATGATCACAAGCTAGGCGAATGGATCGGAATTCGTGCCGAGGTCGATCACGTGGTCACATTTGGTGTTTATTCAGAAGATTCGTAAATCAGACACGCTGGTGTTGATGATCTGCTCAAAGGTAGTTAGCCAGTATTGCCGGTGAGCAGCGAAATGGAGATTCAACAGAATCACAAAACAAATCGCAATGAGACATGCAATGCGTGCGCGCCTTGCTTTTCTAATTTTGGTATGTATGTCAGCACGAGGCGTGTTTGCTTGACCAAACCGTTGGGCTGTCCATCTGCTATTTTCATATTCAAACTGGGCACCAAGATCATGGTGACTTGCCGTGCAGCATATCCGGTTGCAGCGCCTGCCATCAGGCTTGCGCGCAGATCAAGTGCAGTCACACCTTTGGTGTCTATGGAGTAACCAGCGAAGACACTATTTTTGGCTTCACTGTTTCGAAAGGCACCAACAGTCCAAGCGCCCCAGCTAGCGTTTACTCCAGGATTGAAATCTGTGAATTGTTTGCTACTGTGAAAGCTACCGATATGTAAACCAACTTCGTCTGGAGCGATGTTCGCAGTCGCGTTGAATGCAGCGGTGAATAATAAAATTGTTACGAAGCACCGCATTAAACTAACCTGTTTGATATTCATTGTCACATTATTTCACACGAATTCAAGCGCTCATAAATGAGAGTTTGTAACTGCGCAGCCAATGCGCGGCGATCCAAGCCATCGGTGGGCATGCTGGGCAAGAAATCTAGCGATGCTGTGACTGGATCGGCTCGCAGCATGCGCCAGACGGACGAGAGGAGGGTGTCGTCGTCGATATAGACGGGGCTCATGCTGAGCTCGCCGTTGGCTTCTAGAAAACGCAGGGCGACGGGCTGCACGGGACTACTTGAAGCGATAGCGGCTTGCAGGAGATTCGCGTGGAAGGGGAGGAGGCTCTTGCCATCGCTCGTGGTGCCTTCTGGGAAGATGCCGATGAGCTGGCCGGCTTTCAAGTTTTCCGCGACTTGGTGGACGACGCGCAGGGCGTCGCGGCGGTTGGCACGTTCGATGTAGAGCGTGCCAACATTCGTGGCTAGCCAGCCGATGACGGGCCAGTGGCGCACTTCCGATTTGGAGACGAAGCACACGGGCTGGGCGGCAAGCATGACCAAGATATCGAGCCAAGAAACATGGTTGATCACCGCCATGAGTGGGCCTTTTTGCAGTGGCTGGCCTTGGATGCGGACAGCTACACCGAGCAGCTCAAGAAAGCGCTTTGACCAATCGGCCACATGTTGCGAGCGCTGCTCGTGTGTGGCTTTGGAGAATTTCGTGAGGATCGTCCACATGCCGTGCAGCAGATGAAGACAGCAGCGCGTGAGTTTGAGCAGGGCAAGCAGGGAGCGCATTTTCTTGGAAGCTTTTGAAGGAAAAACGGCTTATCGCCGGCATAGAATCTGCGCGAGCAGCTACTGAAATAATAGCATCTGTTTGCTGCGTAGATTAGCCTAGAGCATATTCTATTGAATCGGCTTGATAGGCGGACGTGTTTCCGCTCGGGCTGAGCTTGTACAAACCGGCAGGATCCTTCGGCGAGCTCAGGACGAACGGTTCAACCTAAACTGCACTGAAACGATACACGCCATTTTTCTTCTCGCGCTTGAGACGGCCTTCAAACCACAGCTTGTGCAAATGCGCCAGCGCTTCGCCTTGCGCGAAGGTGAGCTGATGCAGATCGAGTGCGCGCTTGAACATGATGGCGACAATATCGTGGGCGGTTTGTGCGGTTTTTGCGCAGGCTTCGATGACTTCTGCCAAGCGCTCGGCGTGGTGTGCTTCGAGCTGTCGGATGCGCTCATGCAGGCCGATGAAAGGTTTGCCGTGGCTGGGAAGGATGAGCGTTTCGTCGGGTAGTGCCTTCATCTTTGCAATCGAATCGAGGAAGAGCTTGAGCGGATTGGCTTCGGGCTCTAAGTCATACACGCTCACATTGGTGGAGATACGGGGCAGGATCATGTCGCCGGCGATCAGCAAATTTAAAGCGGGGCAATGCAGGGCGATGTGCTCGGGGGCGTGGCCGTAGCCGGCGATGCAGTGCCAATCCTGCCCGCCGATTTTCACAGTCATAACATCCATCAGGCGCACATAGCTGCTGGGCACGCGCGGCACGAGGTTGGCGTAGTAACCGGTGCGCTCGCGGATCATGCTGAGGAACTCTGGGTTTTCAATGCCATGCGATTGCACGAAAGCCGCCGCAGCCTCGCCGCCATGGCCAGCAGCCACCTGGCAGGCCATGCGGGCGGCGTTGAAATCCGTGGCGCTGATCCAGAGGCGGCAGGTGTGCTCAGGCGTGCTCCAGCGCTCGCAAAGCCAATGCGCGAGGCCGATGTGATCGGGATGCATGTGGGTGACGATCACGCGCAGGATGGGCAGGCCTTCGAGCTCATTTGCAAAAATCTGCTCCCACTGCGTGCGGCTTTCGACGCGATCTATGCAGCAGTCCACCACCGTCCAGCCCTCTTGGCTTTCAACCGTATCGCGCAGCAGCCAGAGGTTGATATGGTTCAGCGCAAAAGGCAGCGCCATACGAATCCACTTCACGCCTGTGGCGATGTGGAGCGTGCCGCCCGCAGCGGGTAGGGTGTCTCCAGTGGGCGTATCGAGCGGATATTGCAGAAGGGCTTCTAAGGCATTCATAATTTCTTGTATAGTTGACGTTTACGTAAACGTCAATTGCTTTGCACGATGTTATCGACAAACCGAAAAAATACCTGTCCCCACAGTTCCAACTGTTTCACATGCCCACACAGACCTACACGATCAGCGATTTAGCGCAAGAATTTGATTTGACCACACGCGCCATTCGTTTCTACGAAGATTTGGGGCTGCTCAGCCCCGAGCGCGCTGGCGCAGGTGGGCGCTCTCGTGTGTATAGCGCCAAGGATCGCACCCGCCTCAAGCTCACATTGCGCGCCAAGCGTTTGGGCTTTTCGCTCACCGAAGCGAAAGAAATCATCGATATGTATGAAAGCCCGCGCGATACCGGGCCGCAGCTCAAGAAATTCCTCACGGTGCTTAGCGCGCACCGCAATGAGATGGAAGGCCAATTGGCCGAGCTGCAAGTGCAGCTCGATGAAATCAAAGCACATGAGAAAGAGGCCAAGGCTTTGCTGGCCAAGAATGAGAAAAGCAGATGAGCGCCTTGTACAAACGAATCGAGACCAGCTTCAAGCGCCAAGGCATGATGGCCGCGCTGGGCTTTGAGCTGATCAGCGTGGAAAAAGGGCGTGTGGAGTTTGCTGTGCCCATGAGCGAGAAGGTCACGCAGCAGCAAGGCGCGTTCCATGGCGGTGCGTTGGGCGCGCTGGCTGACATTTCTTGCGGTTATGCGGCGCTGACCGTTGCGCCTGAGGGCATGGAAGTGACTTCGGTGGAATACAAGATTTATTTTGCAGCAGCGGCCACGGGCGAGCGCGTGCATTGTGTGGGCGAGGTCAAGCGGGCAGGGCGCACGCTGGCGGTTTGCCAAGCTGAATTATTTGACGTGAAAAACGGTGAGCGCAAAAGCTGCGGCTTTATGCAAGCGACCATGATCTATATTGAGAAAAGGTATTGAGATGAACAACTTACCCGGATTAAATTTCCAACTCGGCGAAGACATTGACGCATTGCGCGATGCCGTGCGCGAATTTGCGCAAGCGGAGATCGCGCCACTCGCGCATGACACCGATAAAAACGACCAATTCCCTATGCACTTGTGGCGCAAGATGGGCGAGCTCGGCGTGCTCGGCATCACGGTGGAAGAAGAATACGGCGGCGCAGGTATGGGCTATCTGGCGCACATGATCGCGATGGAAGAAATCTCGCGCGCTTCCGCCTCAATTGGCCTCTCCTACGGTGCGCATTCCAATCTTTGCGTGAACCAAATTCGCCGCAACGGTACACCCGAGCAGCGCAGCAAATACCTGCCCAAGCTCATCAGCGGCGAGCACGTTGGCGCGCTCGCCATGAGCGAGCCCGGCGCAGGCTCTGATGTGATTTCCATGAAGCTCAAAGCCGAAGACAAAGGCGGTTACTACCTGCTCAACGGCAGCAAAATGTGGATCACCAATGGCCCCGATGCTGACACCATGGTGGTGTACGCCAAGACCGAGCCCGAGATGGGCGCAAGAGGAGTCACAGCCTTCATCGTCGAAAAAGGCATGAAAGGCTTCTCGACAGCGCAAAAGCTCGACAAGCTCGGCATGCGCGGCTCGCACACGGGTGAGATGGTGTTCCAAAACGTCGAAGTGCCCGCCAGCCACATCATCGGCGGCCTCAACAACGGCGCAAAAGTGCTCATGAGTGGCCTCGATTACGAGCGTGCTGTGCTCGCTGCCGGCCCGATCGGCATCATGCAAGCCGTGATGGATAACGTCATCCCCTATATCCACGATCGCAAACAATTCGGCCAAAGCATCGGCGAATTCCAGCTCATCCAAGGCAAGGTGGCCGATATGTACACCATCCTCCAAGCCGGCCGTGCCTTCTGCTATCAAATCGGTAAAAACCTCGACATGCTCGGCACTGATCATGTGCGCCAAGTGCGCAAAGACTGCGCCAGCGTGATCCTTTGGTGCGCCGAAATGGCCACCAAAATGGCCGGCGATGGCATCCAAATTTTCGGCGGCAACGGCTACATCAACGAATACCCCCTAGGCCGCCTCTGGCGCGACGCCAAACTCTACGAAATCGGTGCAGGCACGAGCGAGATTCGCCGGATGTTGATTGGGCGGGAGCTGTTTGCGGAGACTGCTTGATCACGCCTCGCTTCATTAAAATCTAAGCATGCCTCTACGCCATCTTCTCAGCCACAACAAACAATGGGCCGCTTCGATGGAGCGGGACAAGCCGGGGTTTTTTACGGGCTTAAGCCAACAGCAGCATCCGCGCTATATGTGGGTCGGTTGCTCAGATTCTCGCGTGCCTGCCAATCAGATCACCGGGCTGGAGCCGGGCGAAGTGTTTGTGCATCGCAATGTGGCCAATGTGGTGGTGCATTCGGATTTGAATGCGCTCTCCACCATTCAATACGCGGTGGACATGCTCAAGGTGGAGCATGTGATTGTGTGCGGGCACTATGGTTGCGGTGGTGTGCATGCGGCTTTGGAGAATGTGCGCATTGGCTTGGCCGACAACTGGATTCGGCACATTCAAGATGTGCGGGATATGCATGCGCAGCGATTATTGGCATTACCGAAAGAAGAGCGCCTGAATGTGTTGTGTGAGATCAATGTGATTCATGGCGTGCTCAATGTGGCGCAAAGCACGGTGATGCAAGATGCTTGGGCCCGTGGGCAAGTGGTGACTGTGCATGGCTGGATTTATGGCGTGCATGACGGGGTGTTGCATGATCTTCTGATGAGCTTGCATTCAACGGATGAGGTGCTGCCAGCTTACAAAGCAGCCATTGATGCAGTTTTCGACGCGAAAGAAAATCTGAACTCATCGGCCGCGATTGGGTTATCTCCCGCAGCGAAATAAAGGGGGAGGCACGCGCGTAGCGCCAGCCGGAGGACATTCGCGGAGGGGGATGGCCCAAGCGCAGCCGGTGAGTTCGGAGCGCTGATACGCGGTACGATTACGGCATGTTCCCCCAGCGCCTCGATTCGACGATTGCTTTCGACATCGCCCGCGCGATGCTCGATGGCTTTAATCGACACTATCGCCTCTTCAGAGCGGAGAGCCAGCGCGCCAAGCATCGGTTTGAGACGCAGGATTGGCATGGGCAACAGCGGGCGCAGCGCGAGCGGATTGAGTTTTACGATCTGCGCGTGAAAGAAGCCGTAGCGCGGCTGGAGAAGGAATTCAAGGCGGGCGAGCAGCCGATGGAGATTTGGCAGCAGGTCAAGCTCCATTACATCGGCCTCTTGGTCAACCATCATCAGCCTGAGCTGGCTGAGACGTTTTTCAATTCGGTGACGACGAAAATTCTGCACCGCACTTACTTTCAAAATGATTTCATCTTCGTGCGCCCCGCAGTGAGCACGGAATACATTGAGAACGATGAACCTGCGGCACAGCAGACTTATCGCTCTTACTATCCCGCGCAGCAAACATTGCTTGAGAACATCACGCAAGTGATTGAGAATTTTCGTTTGTTGACACCTTTTGAAGATTTGCCACGTGATACTGGCTATGTGTTCAAAGCATTTGATGCCAATCTCACCGACGTGCGTATCCGCGCAAACTTTCAGATTCAGGTTCTTAGCAGCTTGTTCTTTCGCAACAAAGGCGCTTACATCATTGGAAAAATCATCAATGGCTTCAACGAGGTGCCTTTTGCTTTGCCTATCCTCCACACCAAAGAAGGAGGCACGCTCATCATTGATGCTGCACTCTTCGGCGAAGACGATTTGCTCATGCTTTTTAGCTTTGCGCGAGCTTATTTCTTGGTGGATATGGAAATTCCCAGCGCCTATGTGCAGTTCCTGCGCAGCTTGATGCCGCGCAAGCCGCGCGCTGAGATTTACAACGCGCTCGGCTTGGCCAAGCAAGGTAAGACGCTTTTTTACCGCGATTTTCTCTATCACCAGCGTCACAGTACCGACAAATTTCGCATCGCGCCAGGCATCAAAGGCATGGTGATGCTGGTGTTTGATCTGCCCAGCTTTCCCTATGTGTTCAAGATCGTCAAGGATTACTACCCACCGCCGAAGGATACGACGCGCGAGCAGATCAAAGGCAAATACCTGCTGGTGAAACAGCATGATCGCGTTGGGCGCATGGCCGATACGCTGGAATACAGCGAGGTGGCGTTTCCGAAAGATCGCTTTGAAGACGAGCTGATCGAAGAGATCAAAAAATTTGCGCCCAGCCAGCTGGAGATTTCAGACCGTGATGGCGATGGCCAGATCGAAGTCATCATCAAGCATTTGTATATCGAACGGCGCATGATCCCGCTCAATATCTATTTGCAAGAAGCTTTTGATAGACAAGATGATCCGCGCGCACTCAAGCAAATCGAAAGAGTCGTGATCGAGTACGGCAATGCCATCAAAGATTTGGTGCGTGCCAACATTTTCCCCGGCGACATGCTGTGGAAGAATTTTGGCGTCACGCGCCACGGCAAAGTTGTGTTTTATGACTACGATGAAATTGAATACATCACAGATTGCAATTTCCGCAAAGTACCCATGCCTCGCAACGAAGAAGATGAAATGAGTGGAGAAATTTGGTATTCAGTCGCAAAGAATGATGTGTTTCCTGAAACCTTTGCCCCATTCTTGCTTGGCCACGATACAGTGCGCCAGGTGTTTATGCAGCATCATGCTGATTTGCTTGAAGCTACTTTTTGGCAAGGCCACAAAGACCGCATCAAGGCAGGCTATGTGCATGATGTGTTTCCCTATGAGCGAGATAAGAGGTTTCGCCATGTGTGAAGAAAGAGGATGCCGTTATGACTGAATACTGGGAGCTCGCAAGTTATGTCGTGACTGTGCTCGGTCTGCCATTGGCCATTGGTATCTTTCTCTGGCAAGAAGTGAAAGAGCGCGCCAATGAAGAAGAGGAGGGCTACCAATTGCTTTCTAATGCCTATAACGACTTCCTGAAAATCGTGCTCGTCCATCCCGATTTGCATTTGCGCACGAATGAGCCGTTACCCAATCCCACCCCGGAGCAAAACGAGCGCATGCTGGTGATTTTTGATATGCTGATTTCATTGTTTGAGCGTGCATATCTCGTGGCCTACAGCGATAGCATGACCGTGCAACAAAAGCGGCAGTGGAACAGTTGGGACGACTACATGCGTGAGTGGTGCAGGCGGGAGGATTTCCACAATGCACTACCGCTTCTGCTGCGGGGCGAAGACCCAGATTTTCAGCTCTATATTCGCCGCCTCGCCCATGAAGAGCGAGGTAGCGCGATGCAGATGGTTTGATCGCTATTGATACACATGCCGTGCACTTGGCATCTGCGGCTCTAGGAACCGAATTGTGCGCGGGCGCTCTTCGCTGTCTTTCACCAGCAGGGCACGAAGCTGTTTATCCACCAGTTTGAAGTCTTCTGAATTGATACGCCAAGAACCCACTGCAATAGTGAACTTGAGAGCCTGGGAATTTTTATCATTCGGATTGAGCATCAAACCAAGTGCCACCAAGCGGGATAAGCGCGCATTCAGATCTTCGCCTGGCTTCATGTTGGGCATGCATATTCCAAGCATGTTTCGACCGATGCGCCCCAAGCCATCACTCTCGCGCATGGCAGTGCGCACCATGCGTACGCTGCGCAGCATCAAGGCTTCAAACTGCACTGTGCTTAAATCATGCTCTTTGGATTCCACCAAAACATAAGCCAAGCTGATATGTCGCCCGGACTGACTGGCATTGAGCCATGCTGAGCTGGCTAGATCGATGAAGCGTTGCTCATTGAGAAAGCCTGTGAGCGGATCGCGCTGCGCGGCCACTTGCTCACGCACCGCTTGCGCATGACTTTCTCGGCTGTAAGCGTTCAGGCAAAACATCATTGCCACAGCTTCCACCATCGCTGCGAGGATAGGCGTGTTCACTGGCAGACCTGGTAGGGTAATTTGCCCGGAGCTCTCCGCCACCACCAAAGCTATACTCATAAGATACGGGATATACACCAGCAGCCAGTAGCCGCTATAGGGCACGGCTTTGCGCCAAGCTTGAACCGCAGTAAACAGGATGAATGAGCTCACAGCGATGGTGATTGCCATGAAAAACATGATTGCGCTGGCGTAATTCACGATGAAAATCGTCATCACCATATATGCCACGCAGGCAGCAATCAGCGCATACGTCGCTCTGCGATAGGCCCTGCCTAGCCACTTACCAAACATGCCGCTTACAAAGAGCAGATTGAAGGAGAAGGCCGACAAGACGAAGTACACCACAGCATCGCTGGCAAATTTGCTTGCTGTAGGCCAGAGAAACTGCTGCCCCACACCTGAATATGCCCATGTGGCCAAGGTGGTGGAGAGCAGATACGCGGCATACCAAAGATAGGTCCGATCTCGGTAGGAAAAGGTCATTTGTAGGCAAATCAGCAGAAGTGCGACCATCAAACCAGCCAGCATGCCAGACCAAAGCATGTGCGATACATCGCGCTTCGTCGCCCCAGCGACATCGACGATCACCGGCTGGATCGTGGCAGGCAATTGATGAACCACACGGATGTACACATCCTGCACGCCAGCGCCCGAAGCAACCAATGGAAAGCGAGGGCGCAGAGAGGGCACGGGCCATTGCTCATGCGGCACCCGATCTCCAGAGGCGGCCATTTGCCAATTGCCAGCTGTATCGCGCTGATAGACCTCGTAACGATCCACAATCACAGTCGGTATTTCCAGCAGCCAGTTGGATGACTTAGTGTCGCTAGCCTCCACCTGCATGCGCAGCCAAAGTGGCTCGTCAATCGAGATCGGCTGCGTGGCTCTGGGCGCGAAAGGTACAAAGCGGTCGCGCGGGAGGGCAGCTACATCTTGCACAGTAAGCGAGCCATCCAAACCGAATGCGACGCTCAGCGGGGCTGGATAACTGGGGGTTTCTGTGCTCTTGGCATCTAGGCGCACGACAGTAGGCGTTTGAGCCTGCGTATGGATCCAACTCGCGCAAATGCACAAGTAAAGAACGACCGCGACACGCCTCAAGACCGACATAGCTTATTTCAGTTAACTTTCGATATAGGCGATGATACGGGCATCCAAGCTGCTTTCAGCCCCTCATGACAACAGAAAAATTGCCACCAAGTAACGACGACATAGCATTGCTGCCTCTATTTGATCGCTTAGGAAGAGATCGTATCTCTCTGGTGAGTACCGCAGAGCAGGCTCAGGTGGCGGCATTGATGCTGCAAGCCGCGCCAGTTTGGGGATTTGACACTGAGTCCAAGCCCACTTTTCGTGTGGGCGAAGTCTCCACAGGCCCCCATATTGTGCAGCTGGCCACGCTTGATCATGCTTGGGTGTTTCAGCTGCACGATCCCGATTGCCGCGCTGTGGCGGCGCAGCTTTTGGCGCAAGAGGGCGTCGTCAAAGCTGGCTTCGGCTTGGGGGATGATAAAAAGCGCATTCGCAGCAAGTTGGGTATCGAGCCGCAGGGCATTGTGGAAATCAATACCTTGTTTCGCCAGCTTGGTTATCGCAAAGAGCTGGGCGTGAAAGCTGCCGTGGCTGTGATGTTCAAGCAGCGCTTTATCAAATCCAAAAAAGCGTCAACGAGCAACTGGGCATTGTCAAATTTGAACGACAACCAGCTGATTTATGCGGCTAACGATGCCTATGCAGCGATGTGCGTGTATGCAGCTTTGCAAGGGTTGTTGACAGAATCGCTATAAAAACAATAGCTGCTCCCGCATATTCTACGCCGGAAAACTGCCATTTCTTCTTGAAATCACGCCGTAAAAGCAGTCTGGACAAAGGGCGCGATACCGCATGTTGCCACCAATGAGCACTTGGCTGCCTTCAAAGATGCGGTTGCCTTCATCATCGAAACGCGCGTTCATGCTGGCCTTTTTGCCGCAATCGCAAATCGTCTTCATTTCTTCCACATCATCGGCGAGCACCAGCAGGGCGGCCGAGCCTTCAAAAGCCTTGCCTTGGAAATCACTGCGCAGGCCGTAGCACATCACTGGCGTGCGGTTTTCATGCGCCCACCGGTGCAGTTCTTCTACCTGCCCAAGAGTGAGAAATTGCGCTTCATCGACAAGCACGCAGGCCAGCTTTGAAATCCAAGCTTCCTGCTGCGCAGTGGCGATGCGCTCAGCCATACTCTGCTGGCTATTGAAAGTGATGGCCTCTCGCGAAAGCCCGAGGCGGGAAGCTATTTTTCCGTGGCCATCGCGGTTGTCCAGCTCTGCGGTGAGCAACACGATGCGCATGCCGCGCTCCTCGTAGTTGAAGGCGGCTTGCAGCAAGGCGGTCGATTTGCCAGCGTTCATCGCGGCATAGCGGAAATACAGTTTGGCCATAGACTTAATTTTGTCAAGGATAACGCACATAATCACGAAAACAGGAGACTACTCATGGCCATCTTCAGTCAAGACGCATTGAACCCAGGTGTCAAAAAGCGCGAAGTGTTTGGTTGGGCGATGTATGACTTTGCCAACTCAGGCTACACCACGGTCGTGATCACGGCAGTCTATGCCGCTTACTTCGTGGGCGGCATTGCGCAAAAAGCCGAATGGGCTACCTTTGCATGGACATTGGCGCTCTCTATTTCCTATGCCATTGTGATGCTCACTATGCCCAGCATCGGTGCTTTGGCCGATATGCGAGCGGCGA
This sequence comes from Comamonadaceae bacterium, assembly GCA_013297925.1. Taxonomy (GTDB): domain Bacteria; phylum Pseudomonadota; class Gammaproteobacteria; order Burkholderiales; family Burkholderiaceae_C; genus JANMDU01. Next base: position 67,865 of record JAAFJC010000003.1, on the reverse strand, counting down.
AGAAGCGCTTTTTGATGGTCTTTACCGCGGGTTGCGTAGTCAGCACAGCAGCGCTCGCCTTCACTGGGCCAGGCACCGTGACATTGGCATTCATTCTGATCGTTGTCTCCAACACTTTCTACAGCTATGGCGAAACGCTTACCGCAGCCTTTCTTCCCGAGTTGGCCAAGCAAGAGGCGCTGGGCAAGGTCAGTGGCTGGGGCTGGAGCTTTGGCTATTTTGGCGGCATGCTCGCGCTTGGCATCAGCTTGGGTTACGTGATTTGGGCGCAAGGGCACGGCATTCCTGCTGAGAAATTCGTGGCCGTGACGATGATTATCACGGCGGTGATCTATGGCGCGGCTTCGTTGGTGACCTTCAAGCTCTTGCAAGAGCGGGCACAGCCCAACCCGGCGGCATTACAAACGAGCGGATTCAAAGCCTCTCTGGATCAACTCAAAACCACCTTCGCACAAGCGCGCGAGTATAAAGATTTCATGTGGCTCATGTTGTGTGCGGTGTTTTATCAAGGCGGTGTGATGGTGGCGATTTCTATCGCAGCGATTTATGCCGAGCAGGTGATCGGCTTTAAGCAGCAAGAAACGATGGTACTGATCTTCGTGCTCAATTTGGCAGCTGCCGGGGGAGCTTTCGCGTTTGGCTATTTTCAAGACCGTGTGGGCCACAAGTTCGGCTTGGGCATCACCCTCGTAGGTTGGATCGCCACCTGTATTATTGCCGCCCTCACCACGACTAAAGGCGGCTTTTGGTATGCCGCTGCGCTTGCCGGGGTGTGCATGGGCTCCAGCCAATCCGCAGGCCGCGCGATGGCTGGTATGTTTGCTCCAAAAGCACAGCTTGCAGAGTTTTACGGCCTGTGGGGCTTTGCTACCCGCCTAGCGAGCATCATTGGCCCGCTCACCTACGGTGCAATCACTTGGGTGACAGGTGGCAATCAGCGCATTGCCATCGCATCGACCACGCTACTTTTCATTGCAGGCTTGATTGTGCTGACTAAGATCGATGTTCAGCGTGGTCAACGAGCTGCAGCATCGTCTGCTTGAGGCTGGGGCGCTTGCTGTCTTATTGAGCAGCCTTAACCCTCGGATCCATTTGAGTCAAGGCTTTGGCCAAGGCGATGGCAGATACGGGCTTGTGCAGCAGCACGGCATCGGTGGCTTGCGCTTCGCGAATGCGATCAGGCGCGGTATCGCCAGTGATGATGATGGCGGGCAGCTTGCTGTGCTGGCCTCGCGCGAGCATTGCCTCGCGCACCTGCGCAATGGCTTGCGCGCCCGTGAGGCCTCGGCGAAGGCGATAGTCAGATATCAGCACATGCGGCAATTGCGCATCGCTCCATTGCGCCAGAGCATCTAAAGCTTCTTGAGCGGATTCAAAGCTGTCGCATTTGCAGCCCCATGAGCTGAGCAGGCTTTGCATGCCTTCGCGCACTGCGGCTTCATCATCGATCACCATTAAGCGAAGCCCTGATAAGTTAGCGGCAGGCGCTTCAATCGCATCGCCTTTGAGCACGCCCTGATACAGCGGCAGCACCAGCTCAAACACAGAGCCTTGCCCATGCACCGAGCGAAGATGAATCTGCGCATCCATTGCCTCACACAAGCGCTTCACAATGGCCAGGCCAAGCCCCAAGCCTTTTTGGCGATCACGCTCGGGATTGCCCAGCTGATGAAATTCTTTAAATACGGCTTGCTGCTCCTCTTGCTCAATGCCCAAGCCAGTATCCCAAACCTGCACCACCAGGCTGCTGCCGCGCCTTCGGCAAGCCACCAGCACGCCGCCACGCGAGGTGTAGCGGATGGCATTGCTGATCAAGTTGCGCAGCACCAGATCCACCAAGCTGGGGTCAGCATAAGTGGCCAGAGTGGTTTTGCGGTTGCGATACTGCAGGCCTTTGGCTCGCGCTTGCAGGCCGAATTCGCGCTCGAGATCTAGCAAGGTGCGAGATAAAGAGAAAGAGCGGGCTTTGACCTGCACTGCGCCCGCTTCTAGGCGGGAGTAGTCGAGCAAGGTGTTGAGCATCTCGCTGGTGGAATCCGATGCTGAGCGTAGATGCGTGAGGATTTTGCGCTGATCCTTGCTCAGATCGCTGCCATCGAGTGCCTCTAAAAACAGCCCCATCGCATGCAGCGGCTGGCGCAGATCGTGGCTGGCAGCGGCGAGAAATTTGGATTTGTCTTGGTTGGCGGTTTCAGCGGCTTGCTGGGCGCTACGCGCTTGTTCAAATGCTGCCATCGCTTGCTGAGATTCATGGCGCAACTGATCGACTAGATCCACGTTTTGCAGCTTCATCACGATGCTTCGCTTGGCGGCTTGCTGTGCGTTAGAGGCCTGAATCAAGCTCATGATCACGTAGATCACCACCAGAATTGACAAAGGCGCAAACGACGGATCGGCAAACACGAAAACGCCCAGCAACAAGGTGCCTGACATCGCTAGCAAATAGGCCACAGCGGCAGGCATCAAAGCGCCGCAAATTCCCAAAGCACCAGAATTCACGCCACCCACCACAATGAGCGCATAAACCATGGCTAAATCTGTACCGTACGCAGCCGCAACGGTGATCGAGCTTCCCCAGCCCAGCCCCAGCAAAGCTAAGCAGATGATTTGGGAGTGCGCTTGGCCAACCAAATTCAGCCTGCGCGTGGCAACCTGCTGTGTGCCATACATGAGCGCAAGCAGCAATAGCTTCCATCCAAACCACGCCAAGCATGCAGCATGGGCCACATGCGGCCACATAAACCAAAGCTGCCCCACCGAGGTACACAGCGATGCAATCAGCGCTACCGGCAAATTGCGCCAGACGAGGGCCACTTGCTCGCGCAAGATCGGCTCGCTATCCCAAGCGAAATGCCTACTCCAAAAGTCTTGCAAAACAGCGCGATTGAGCATGAAGGCAGGGGCGGAGGATCTAGCGCCGCACTTGCAGCGCACCAGGATTCACAATGTTCGTGGGCTGGCCTTTGATGAAGTTCACCACGTTGTCAAACGCCGCGCCAAAGTAGAGCTCATAGCTGTCTTGCTCGACGTAGCCGATATGCGGCGTGCAGATGCAGTTTTCTAAGCGCAGCAAGGCATGACCTTGCAGAATAGGCTCGCTTTCAAACACATCCACCGCCGCCATACCTGGCCGGCCACGGTTGAGGGCGGCGATCAGGGCATCTTGATCGATCAGCTCAGCGCGGGCGGTGTTCACCAGCAGCGCAGTGGGCTTCATGAGCGATAAATCTTGCAGGCGCACGCAGCCAGCAGTTTCTTCATTGAGCTTCAGATGCAGGGAAAGCACATCGCTGGAACTGAACAATTCTTCGCTACTGCTCGCCACAGCAAAGCCTAAGCCTTGCGCGCGAGCAAGCGTCGTCTCGCGCCCCCACACCAGCACCTCCATGCCAAAGGCTCGCGCATAGCCCGCCACGAGCTGAGCAATTTTGCCAAAGCCTAGAAGCCCGAGCGTGCGGCCTTTGAGCGTGGTGCCAAGATTGAAATTGGGCGGCATGGATGCTGTTTTGAGGCCAGATTGCTGCCATGCGCCATGCTTCAAGTTGCTGATGTATTGCGGCAAGCGGCGCTGCGCGGCCATGATGAGGGCCCAAGCCAGCTCAGCGGGCGCTACTGGCGAGCCTATACCTTCGGCCACTGCAATGCCGCGCTCTGTACAGGCATTCACGTCAATATGGCCGCCAACTCGGCCTGTTTGGGAGATCAGCTTTAAGCGTGGCAGCTTTTCAATGATCTGGCGCGGCAGATGCGTGCGCTCCCTGATCAACACGATCACGTCCGCATCTTTGAGGCGCACAGAAAGCTGCCCGACGCCTTTTACTGTATTGGTATAAACCTTGGCTTGGTACTCATCGAGCTTGGCCGCGCAGGGCAGTTTTCGCACAGCATCTTGGTAGTCGTCTAGGATCACGATATTCATATGAGGCAATTGTGCCTGCATCTGAATGTGTTTCCAGATACGATCAGGGTTTCAACGTATCCACAGGAGAAATTTGTGAGTATTTCTATGTCTTCAGCCAGCACACCGATTTTCAAATCTATGCTCAGCAATCTGGACTATTTTCTTGTTAAAGCGGCTGCACATGCCGAGGCGAAGAAATTTGATCCTGCTAATTTGCTTTCAGCGAGGCTTGCCCCCGATATGCTGCCGTTCACGCGTCAGGTGCTGATTGCTTGCGATGCGAGCAAATTTGGCATCAGCCGCTTAGCCAGCGTGGATGCGCCAAAATTTGACGATACCGAATCCACGATTGAGCAACTGCGCGAGCGAATTGCCAAAACGATTGCATTTATCGATAGTGTGGCGGCGGACAAGCTTGATGGCACGGAAGACAAAGACATCACCTTTCCGGTTGGCCGCGATGGCACGACGCGCACCATGAAAGGCGAGGCGTATCTCAAGCACTGGGTGCTGCCAAATATGTTTTTCCATGTGACCACGGCGTATGCACTGCTGCGCCACAACGGCGTTGAGCTGGGCAAAACGGATTATTTGTTAGGCGCAAGACAAGGCGCTTGATCTGCGCCATGTCCAATGAGGCTGCCTCAGAGCTTCATCTGCTGAGGCAACCAAGTGATCAAGCCGGGAAACACATAGAGCAAAATCACGGCGACCACCATCATGAAGAACATCGGCAGCGTGACTTTTGCGATATAGGGCAGCTGCCGCCCCGTCATGCCTTGCAGCACAAAAAGATTGAAGCCTACGGGAGGCGTGATTTGCGCCATCTCCACAACCACAACGATAAAGATGCCAAACCAAAGCGGATCAATCCCGGCTTTCACAATCGTCGGCAAGATCACGCCCATGGTGAGCACAACCATGCTGATGCCATCGAGGAAGCAGCCAAGAATGATGTAGAAAACCATGAGCGCCATCAGCAGCTGGAATTGCGAGAGACCTAAGCTGCTGATCCATTCCGCCAAATGGCGCGGAAGGCCGATGTAACCCATGGCGAGGGTGAGGAAAGATGCGCCGGCGAGAATCAGCGCGATCATGCAATACAAGCGCGTTGCGCCCATCAGCGAATCCTTGAAAGTTTGCCAATTGAGGCTGCGCTGCACTGCGGCGAGAACAAAGGAGCCCACCACGCCCACGCCAGCCGCCTCAGTGGCTGTGGCGATGCCAGCGTAAATCGAGCCGAGCACCGCAATGATCAGCAAAATCACCGGGATCAAACTGCTCGATTCTTTGAGCTTTTGCGCAAAGCTCATCACAGGGTCGCGCGGCGGCACGAGGGTGGGATTGCGTAGCGCCCAGAAAATGATGTAACCTGAAAAAAGGCTGGCCAGCATGAGGCCGGGAATCACGCCAGCAATGAAAAGCTGCGAGATGGACACTTCCGCCGTCACGCCATAGACGATCATGATGATCGATGGTGGAATGAGAAGGCCGAGCGTGCCCGCGCCTGCTAGCGTGCCGATCACGATGTCATCAGGGTAGCCACGTTTTTTGAGCTCCGGCAAAGTCATCTTGCCGATCGTGGCGCAGGTGGCTGCCGATGAGCCGGAGACGGCAGCAAAAATCGTACAACCAGCCACATTGGTATGCAGCAAACGACCGGGCAGGGCTTGCATCCACGGCGCCAAGCCGCGAAACATGTCTTGCGAGATACGCGTGCGAAACAGGATTTCGCCCATCCAGATAAAAAGTGGCAAAGCCGTCAAAGTCCAACTGCTCGATGATCCCCAGATGGTGGTGACCATCGCATCGCCCGCAGGTCGTGCAGAAAATAGGCTCATGCCGATCCACGCTACGCCAGAGAGCGCGAGGCCGATCCACACGCCGCTGCCGAGGATGAGGAACAGCGAAACGACCAAGAGAATGGAAATGCCAATATCACTCATGCTGGTTCTTCTTACTCGTTGTGAAGTGATTCGGAAGATGTGGCTTGCACGCGCTTGCCGCGCAGCTCCATCACAAACTCATCCAAAAAGGCAATGGCTAATACCAAGGTCCCCACTGCCATGGAAAGCTGCGGAATCCACAGCGGCGTGGCGTCGTTGCCGGTGGACATGTCATTGAACTTGTAGCTTTGCCAAGCGAGCTTGCCGCTGTAAAAAGCAGCCACGCAGGCCAATGCTGTGGAAACAAACAAAGCCCAAACTTCAAGCGCCTTTTGTGGCAAGCCTTTGAGCTTGGAGACGAGCAGCGTCACGCGAATATGCTCGCCTTTTTTCAGCGTGTGGGCTAGAGCGAGGAAGCCAGCCGCAGCCATGAAATAGCCCGCATAAGCATCCGTGCCGCGCACATGAAAACCCAGCTCGCGCCCCAGAATGGAGAGCAAGACCATGATCAGCATCAGCACCATGAAAAGAGCGGCCAAAGCGGCCGCCCCGTCATAGAGCGCATTGAGGAATTTGCGCATAGAAACTTTAGTGTTTTGTTTGATACCGTTCGCATTGAGCTTGTCGAAATGCAAGCCTTCGACAGGCTCAGGCCGAACGTACTAAGGGGTTACTTCAAGAAAGCATCAACGAGCTGCTTGCCCTCTGGCCCAGCTTTTTCAAGCCATTCTTTGAGCATGGTGTCACCCACTTTTTTCATATCGGCTTTAAGCGCAGCGCTCGGAGGCAAGATGGCCATGCCGCCGCCTTTGAGCTTTTCAAGTGTCTCGCCATTGGCCTTGCGGCTGGCAGCAAAGCCACGAACTTCAGCATCTGCAGCGGCTTTCATCACGGCGGCTTTGGTGGGTGCATCAAGCGCATCAAAGGCCGCTTTGTTCACGATCACGGCATTCTTGGGCAGCCAAGCTTGCAGGTCATACCATTGCTTCACGGTCTCGTGAAGTTTGGCATCCCAGCCGGTGGAGCCCGAGCTCATCATGCTGTCGGTCACGCCAGTGGCGAAGGCTTGGCTCACTTCAGCCGCTTGCACCGTCACAGGCTGTGCGCCCAGCAATTCGGCCATGCGAGACGTGGCGGGGCTGTAGGCACGCCACTTGTAGCCCTTCAAATCTGCGCCGGAGTTGATCGGTTTCTTGGAATACAAGCCCTGCGGTGGCCATGGCACAGAATAGAGCACGCTCATGCCTTGCTCATTAAGCTTTTTCTCAAGCATGGGCTTTTGCACGCGCCAGAGCTTTGCTGCTTCGTCGTAGCTGTCAGCCAAGAAGGGCAGGCCATCAGCGCCGAAGATTTGCCATTCATTCTGGAAATTAGCCAGCAAGATCTCGCCAGCTTGCGCTTGATTCGTCTGCACGGCGCGCTTGATCTCGGGCGCTTTGAACAGCGATGCACCGGGATGCACCGTGATCTTGAGCTTGCCAGCGGTAGCTTTGTCGACGTCGTTGGCAAACTGAACTAAGTTCTCGGTGTGGAAGTTCGCCGCGGGGTAGGCCGAGGGCAAATCCCATTTGGTTTGAGCGTGAGCGAATGAGCCGGCCAGCAAGGTGGCGGCTGCAGCAATGGCGGTAAATAAACGGCGCTTCATGAATGCTCCAATGGCAAGGGTTGTTGATGAATGCACTGTAGCGCCATCAATGAGTTCTACGCATTGGTATTTGCCCTAAGTGTTGACAATTTATCGACAAATTGATGTCTAATTGACTCCATGAAAGATTCAACGCACCAAAAAGCGGCGGCTAAAAAGCCCGCCAGCAAAGCCGCGCCGATTGTGTCGTCTGCGCATCTTGTCTCGGAGCACAGCGCGGAGATGAGCGAGTTTGAGTTTGGCTTGATCGTCTCTGGCAACGCATTTCACCGCTGGATCGTGCATTGCATGACGGCGGCTGGGCTGCGCGATTTAACGCCTTTAGACGTGCTGGTGTTGCATCACGTCACGCACCGCGCCAGAGATAAGCGCTTGGCGGACATTTGCTTCATCATGAATATCGAAGACACGCATTTGGTGAATTACTCGCTGAAGAAGCTGCAAGGCATGGAAGTGGTGCAGTCCAATAAAAGCGGTAAAGAAGTGACTTATGCATCGACCTCCTTGGGCATGGAGCATGTGAAGCGCTATCGCGAGGTGCGCGAGAAATGTTTGATCGAGGCACTGCATGCTGACGCATCGCTCAATCGCGATATTGGTGAATTGGCGCGCTTGCTGCGGGTTTTGTCTGGTGTGTACGACCAAGCAGCGCGTGCTGCGGCGTCTCTGTGAGTGAATTTATGAATCAAAAATGGCAATTCTGGATCGACCGTGGCGGCACATTCACCGATATTGTGGGCAAGCGGCCAGATGGTTCGCTGGTGACGCATAAGCTGCTCTCGGAGAATCCTGAGCAATACAAAGATGCGGCCGTCGCTGGCATTCGCCACCTGCTCGGCTTGAAGCCGGGCGAGCTGGTGCGCTCGGAGTTGGTCGAATGCGTGAAAATGGGCACAACGGTGGCGACCAACGCGCTGCTGGAGCGCAAAGGCGAGCCGACGCTGCTGGTGACGACGCGTGGCTTTCGGGATGCCCTGCGCATTGCGTATCAAAATCGCCCACGTTTGTTTGATCGCAACATCATCTTGCCCGAGCTGCTGTATAGCGCCGTGATTGAGGCGCAGGAGCGTGTGGGGGCTGATGGAAGCATTGTCACGCCCTTGGATGAATTGCTATTAAAAAAGGAGCTGCTTGCGCAGTATTCTTATGGTCTGCGATCAGTTTCTATTGTGTTTATGCACGGCTATCGCTACACAGCGCATGAGCTGGCTGCAGAAAAAATCGCCAAAGAAGTCGGCTTCACGCAAATCAGCGTAAGCCACAAGACTTCACCGATGATGAAGTTTGTGAGCCGTGGCGATACCACGGTGGTGGATGCTTATCTCTCGCCGATTCTGAGTCGCTATGTGAGCCAGGTGGCCAGCGAGCTGCCGGGCGTGAAATTGTTTTTTATGCAGTCTTCGGGTGGACTCACCGATGCGAGAGCCTTTCAAGGTAAAGACGCGATTCTCTCGGGCCCCGCAGGCGGCATTGTGGGCATGGCACGCACGGCAAAAATCGCAGATTTCGACAAAGTGATTGGCTTTGATATGGGCGGCACATCCACCGATGTGAGCCATTTCGCTGGCGAATTCGAGCGCGAGTTTGAAACGCAGGTGGCTGGTGTGCGCATGCGCGCGCCGATGATGAGCATTCATACGGTGGCAGCGGGCGGTGGATCGATTTTGGAATTTGACGGCTCGCGCTTTCGCGTAGGCCCGCAAAGCGCGGGTGCGAATCCGGGGCCTGCGAGTTACCGTCGTGGCGGGCCATTGGCTGTGACGGATGCGAATGTGATGGTCGGCAAGATCCAGCCGCGCCATTTTCCGAAAGTGTTTGGCGCAGCTGCGAATGAAGCGCTGAGCTATGAAGCGGCTTTGGAGAAATTCAATGCGATCTCTGTGCAAACTGGGCGGCAGCCCGAGGTGGTGGCCGAAGGCTTTATCAACATCGCTGTGCAGCAGATGGCCAATGCGATCAAGAAGATCTCGGTGGCTCGCGGCTATGACGTGACGCGCTACACGCTGCAATGCTTCGGCGGCGCGGGCGGCCAGCATGCTTGCCTCGTGGCCGATGCTTTAGGCATGACGCGCGTGTTTGTGCACCCGTATGCGGGCGTGCTCTCCGCGTATGGCATGGGCTTGGCCGATCAAAGCGTGATTCGTGAGCAGGCGGTGGAATTGTTGCTTGCTCACGAAGCGCTGGCGGAAGTATCCAACAAGTTAGATGCTCTGGCACATACAGCGAGCAAAGAACTCAAGAGCCAAGGAATGAATACGGGTGGGGGGCAGGATGCAGTGCAAGTTCATCGGCGCGTGCATGTGAAATACCAAGGCACAGATACCGCCTTGGTCGTGCCCTTCGGAGATTTGGCGAGCATTGAAGCGGCATTTGAGAAAGCCTACAAGCAGCGCTTTGCTTTCCTCATGCAAGGCAAGGCGTTCGTCGTGGAAGCTGTATCGGTAGAAGCAGTGATCAGTGGCGATGCGCCCGCTGAGAAGCGCCACGCCCTGCACGAGCCGCGCGCTGTGCCTTCGCGTGAGACGGTCAAAATGTTCTCCGGCGGTCAGTGGCATGAAGCCTTGCTCGTGGTGCGCGAAGACTTGCAGCCCGGTGATGTGATCCCCGGCCCAGCCATCATTGCCGAGAAAAATGCCACCACGATTGTGGAGCCCGGCTGGGAGGCTAATCTCACAGCTTTAGATCATTTGGTGCTTGAGCGACGTGCGCAGCGTGCGATCAAATTCGCAGCAGGCACAACGGTTGATCCCGTCTTGCTCGAAGTGTTCAACAACCTCTTCATGAACATCGCTGAGCAAATGGGTTTGCAGTTGCAAAACACCGCCTACTCGGTCAACATCAAAGAGCGTTTGGATTTCAGTTGCGCTTTGTTTGATGCAGAAGGCAACTTGATTGCCAATGCGCCACACATGCCCGTACACCTCGGCTCAATGGGCGAGAGCATCAAAACCGTGGTGCAAGAGAATCGCGCCAGTATGCAGCCGGGCAATGTGTATGTGCTCAACGATCCGTATCACGGCGGCACGCATTTGCCCGATGTGACGGTGATCACGCCGGTTTACGTCGGTGATTCAAAATCCCCGCTGTTCTATGTTGGTTCACGCGGCCACCAAGCCGATATTGGCGGCACCACGCCCGGCTCTATGCCACCGTTTTCCACGCGCATTGAAGAAGAGGGCGTGCAGATCAATAATTTCTTGCTGGTCGAGCGCGGTGTATTGCGCGAGAAAGAAATGATCGCGCTGCTGGAGAGCGGCGAATACCCGAGCCGCAATCCTTATCAAAACATGGCCGATTTGAAAGCGCAAATCGCCGCCAATGAAAAAGGCGTGCAAGAGCTGCGCAAGATGGCCCTGCAGTTTGGCCTTGACGTGGTGCAGGCTTACATGGGGCATGTGCAAGATAACGCAGAAGAATCGGTGCGCCGCGCTTTGGTGACGCTCTCATCGCGCCTCAAAGACAGCTCGTTCACACTGCCGCTCGACAATGGCGCACAAATCAAAGTGGCGATTCGCGTCGATGGCAAGAATCGCAGCGCCGAGATTGATTTCACCGGCACATCACCGCAGCAAACCAACAACTTCAATGCCCCCAAAGCCGTGTGCATGGCCGCTGTGCTCTACGTCTTCCGCACCTTGGTGGATGACGATATTCCTCTCAATGCGGGTTGCCTCAAGCCTTTGAAAGTGACGATTCCCGCAGGCTGCATGCTCAACCCCAACCCGCCCGCGAGCGTGGTGGCCGGCAACGTCGAAACCTCCACCTGCATCACCAACGCCCTCTACGGCGCACTCGGTCTCATGGCAGGCAGTCAGCCCACGATGAACAACTTCACCTTCGGCAACGAGCGTCACCAGTATTACGAAACCATCTCCGGCGGCAGCGGCGCAGGCGGCGTGTTCGATAGCCATGGCCAATTGGTCGGCGGCTTCAATGGCACCAGCGTCGTGCAAACCCACATGACCAACTCCCGCCTCACCGACCCCGAAGTCCTAGAATTCCGCTTCCCCGTGCGCCTAGAAAGCTACGAAATCCGAAGCGGCTCCGGCGGCGAAGGACAATTCAAAGGCGGCAACGGTGGCATCCGAAAAGTGAAATTCCTAGAGCCCATGACTGCCAGCATTCTCAGCAACGGCCGCATCCACCCAGCTTTCGGCATGAACGGCGGCAAGAGTGGCGCAACTGGCATCAATCGGGTGGTGCGCAGCGATGGCAGAATTGAGGAGCTAGGCCACATCGGTAGTGCGCCGATGCAAGCCGGTGATGTGTTTGAAATTCACACGCCGGGCGGTGGTGGTTTTGGAGTATCGTGAACGATGATCCGCAGAAATTGATGCCTACCAGTTTTGCTGGTAAGGATAGGTGTCATGGACTAGGCATAGACCAATGTTTACGCAACCAGTGAGCAAATCAGGGTCGAAGACAATAGCGTAGTTTTTATTGCTGTGTGTGCTCACCTGAAGATGGAGCCTTGCACCTTGCGCCTTCAGAAGTTGTAGGAAAGCGCTATGCGGTTTCAGCAAATCCACTATGCTCATCAGCACATCTTCGACGTAGTCTTCAGTAGATTTATATTCGCCTCGTTCAAACGGATCAGCATTCCAGTGGCTCTCGGAGTAAACGCCACCAAGCTCACGTCCTTTAGGGGTAGTGCGTGGCTTTCCCGCTTAACTCTGAACAATAGGCTTGAGCCCTAGCTTGGCAGTAATGATTGCAGGATCAATATTCGGATGCCATATCCGAAGGTTAATAGCGTACGAAAAATTCTGCATAGTATTGGTAGTAATGGTTCTATAACTTGGTTAGTCGATCAAATGAATGCAAAAGCGTCTAATCTCACTCATTGCTCTGGTCGGTATTGCTGTCGTCAATCCCCGTGAGCTCACGTTCAATCTGCTCAATGCTCGGCAAACTGGTCTGTAGCTCGGCGGGCAAAGACTCCATGAGTTTGTATTCAGCCACGCCCATCGGCTGATTTTTATCGCCCAAAGCATATTCCGCTACCACTTTATTTTTGCTTTTGCAAAGCAGCAGGCCGATGGTGGGTGCATCGCTTTCGTGCTTGACTTGCCGATCCACCGCTGTCAAGTAAAAACTCAGTTGACCCAGATGCTCGGGCTTGAATTTACCGCCTTTGAGCTCAACCACCACATAGCAGCGCAGCTTCAGGTGATAAAACAGTAGATCAATGAAGAATTCGTCGCCGCCTACATCCAACAGTACCTGTCTTCCTACAAAGGCAAAGCCCGCGCCGAGTTCCAGTAAAAACTCTGTCACATGCTTGACCAACGCATTTTCTATCTCGCGCTCCTGCGCTTCGTCGGTCAAGCCTAGGAAATCGAAGCGGTAAGGGTCCTTCAGCGATTCACGTGCCAAATCCGATTGCGGCTTGGGCAATGTGAGATCAAAATTAGTGATCGTTTTGCCGCTGCGCTTCAGCAAACGTGTTTCAATTTGCATGGTCAATACATTGCGAGACCAGTTATGTTCTATGGCTTGGGTGGCATACCAGCGGCGCTCTTCTGGCGTACTCAGCTTTTCCAGCAGCACCAAGTTGTGCCCCCAAGGCAATTTGTGCAACAGCTGTTGCACAAACTGAAGATCAGTCCAGCTTTGGGCAAAAGCTCGCATGTATTTCAGGTTGCGCACCGAAAAACCTTGCATATCGGGAAAGGCAGCGCGCAGATCATGCGCTAAGCGATCCACTACTTTTGAGCCCCAGCCTTGGTCGCTTTGCCGAATCAAAATGGTGTGGCCTATCTTCCAATACAAAGAAACCAGCTCTAAGTTAACGGCCTGCGCGGCGCGCTGTTGCGCCTCGTGAATTTTTGTCTTTAGCTCGCTGAGCAAATCGGTATAGCCTTGCGGAGCAGGTGTGAGTTGCACGGGTTTATCGTCGCTCATGTCTGGGGCTTCTGTTTGTAGGCCATCTATTTTGAAGTAGACGCACTTAAAGCTTAGCTAATCGATCTAACGCAAGCTGTAGCGTCTCATCCTTCTTCGCAAAGCAAAACCGCACCACACGTTGATCAAAGCCATTGCCGTAGAAGGCTGAGAGCGGGATGGCGGCTACGCCGATTTCTGTGGTGAGCCATTTGCAGAAATCGGCTTCACCTAAATCCGAGATGGCGGAGATATCGACGCATTGGAAATAGCTGCCTTGTGTGTGCAGAGGTTTGAGGCGGGTTTTTTTGATGCCATCCAAGAAGAGGTCGCGTTTGCGTTGGTAGAAGGCGGGGAGCTCTTGGTAGGGGGCGGGGTTGGCCATGTAGGCGGCGAGGGCGTGTTGTACAGGGGTGTTGACCGTGAACACGTTGAATTGGTGGACTTTGCGGAATTCTGCCGTCATGCTGGCTGGTGCGGCCACGTAGCCGACTTTCCAGCCGGTGACGTGATAGGTCTTGCCGAAGCTGCTGACGATGAAGGCGCGGGCGGCGAGGCCTGGGAAGCGGGCGGCACTTTGGTGTTGCGCGCTGTCAAACACCATGTGTTCGTAGACTTCATCGCTGATGAGCAAGATATCGGTGGGCGCGAGGATCTCTTGCAGGCGCAGCATCTCCGCTTCGCTCCAGATCGTGGCGCTGGGGTTGTGCGGGCTGTTGATGAGGATGGCTTTGGTTTTTGGGGTGATCGCGGCGGAGATTTTGTCGAAATCTGGGCGGAAGGTTTTGGGTGTGAGTGGCACGCGCACGACTGTGCCGCCTGCGAGCTCGATATTGGGCACATAGCTGTCGTAGCAAGGCTCCAGCACGATCACTTCATCGCCTGCGCGCACGACGGCAAGAATGGCTGTGATGATGGCTTGCGTAGCACCGGCTGTGATGGTGATTTCGGTGTCTGCCGAGTATTTGCGTGCGTGAAGTGCTTCTATTTTTGTAGCAACGGCGTTGCGCAGGGCTGGCACGCCTGTCATCGGCGGGTATTGGTTGTGACCGCTTTGCATGGCGCTGGTAACAAAGTTGACCAAAGCAGGATCACATGCGAAATCAGGAAAGCCTTGACCGAGATTCACCGCGCCTTTGTCGAAGGCGAGCTGCGACATGACGGTGAAAATCGTTGTGCCGACGGCGGGGAGTTTGGTTTGAAGAGTTGGAGTGCGTTCTAAAACTTGCATTTTGGAAGACCAGAAAACGATCAAGGATAACTAAAAACTAAAGACCGTTCGGGCTGAGCTTGTCGAAGCCTTGGCGAGCCCTTCGACAAGCTCAGGGCGAACGGAGGTGGCTAGTTCATCACTAAAGAGAAAAATCATCGCTATAACCTGACAGCGCTTTGCTCACCAAATCTCTGGTTAAGCGCGGCGAGATGAGCTCGGTGAAGGTGTAGATGAAGTTGCGCAGATACGCGCTGCGTTTGAAGGCGACTCTGGCGGTGTTTTTGCCGAAGAGGTGGCCGGCGGGTTTGACGATGAGGTCTTTCTCGTGATCGGCGTTGACGGCCATCTCAGCCACGATGCCGACGCCCAGGCCAGCGCGCACATAGGTTTTGATCACGTCGGAGTCGATGGCCTCAATCGCCATTCTGGGCTCTAGTTTTTTAGCGGCGAATGCGGCATCTATCTTAGTGCGGCCTGTGAAAGTGGGATGGTAGCTCACGAGCGGCTCGCTGGCTAAATCTTGTAGGGTGACTTCGCTCACCTTGGCGAGCTTGTGATCTTGGGGCATCACGAGCACGTGTTGCCATTCGTAGCAGGGGAGCGTCACGAGCTCGGCGTAATCCGCCAAGCTCTCGGTGGCGATGCCGATTTCGGCCACTTCGTCGATCAGCATTTTGGCCACTTGATCGGGCGAGCCTTGGTGCAGGCTGATGTTCACCTTTGGGAAGGCCTCGCGCAGCTTGGCAATCGGGCCGGGGAGCACGTAGCGCGCTTGGGTGTGGGTGGAGGCGATGCTGAGCGTGCCGCTGTCTTGCAGGCTGTATTGCTCGCCAATGCGCTTTAAATTGCCCACTTCGCGCAAGATGATGTCGATGCTTTTGAGCACTTGCGCGCCGGGCTCGGTGATGCGCTTGAGGCGCTTGCCATGCCGCGCAAACACTTCAATGCCCAGCTCTTCTTCAAATTCAATGATGGCTTTAGACACGCCGGGCTGAGAGGTGTGTAGCGCTTTGGCGGCTTCGGTGAGATTGAGGTTGCGTCGCGCAGCTTCTTGCACGAAGCGGAATTGGTGGAGGTTCATATCAAAAAACAGCTAAAGAATGGGTTTATTATGCCTTTTCTTAAGTAATGTGATTTGCTATTAATTTAATAGCTACTCTCGCAGGTTCCATGCCGGCGAGATGGCTAAAAGACTGTCAAAACGAGTCGATTTATAGTGTGGAATGACTAAATAGTAGCCGTCAGCGTGGTGCATCTACTGAAGTGAAATAAAGGGGGAGACGGCGCAGCCGGCGGAGGACATTCACGGAGGTGGGTGCGCCTCGATGATGGCGGGCTAAGCGATACCGCTGAATGCAAGATACCAAGGCAAAATCAAAGCATGCCAGAGCCGATTCGCCGCATTGCCCACCTCGACATGGATGCCTTCTACGCATCCGTAGAGCTGCTGCGCTATCCTCAGCTCAAAAAAGAGCCGGTGGTGGTGGGCGGTGGCGGCGCGATTCGCGAGAAGCTGCGCCAAGCGCAAGGCGAATTACAGACGCATGAGATCCCGGTAGAAGCTTTTCCTCGCCTGAAAGATTACACCGGCCGAGGCGTGCTCACCACGGCGAATTACGTGGCCCGTAGCTTCGGCGTAGGCTCGGCGATGGGCACGATGAAGGCGGCCAAGCTCTGCCCGCAAGCTGTCTTGCTGCCTGTGGATTTTGAGGAATACCGGCGCTTTTCGCGTCGCTTCAAAGAAATCATCTTAGAAATTGCTCCGCTTATGGAAAACCGGGGCGTGGACGAGGTGTATATCGATTTCACCGATGTGCCGGGCGGGCAGCGCGAAGGCGGGCGGGTGCTCGCGCGGCTGATTCAGAAAAGCATTTTTGAAGCCACAGGGCTGACCTGCTCGATCGGCGTTGCGCCGAATAAATTGCTCGCCAAAATGGCCAGCGAGTTCAATAAGCCGAACGGTATTTCCATCGTCTATGAAGCGGATTTGCAGGAGAAGATTTGGCCACTGGCTGCGCGCAAGATCAATGGCATTGGGCCCAAGGCCGATGAAAAGCTCAAGGCTTTGGGCATCTCAACGATTGGCGAGCTTGCCGCGCAAGCGCGGCATTTTCTGGTGGAGCGCTTCGGCAAAAGCTACGGTGCGTGGATGCACGAGGCCGCTTGGGGGAGGGATGATCGAGCAGTAGAAACCGAGAGCGAGCCTGTGAGCATGAGCCGCGAAACCACCTTTGAGCGCGATCTGCATGCAGTGCACGATAAAGCAGAGCTGGGCGAAGTGTTCACCGAGCTGTGCGAAAGTGTGGCGCGCGATTTACAGCGCAAAGGCTATCTGGGGCGCACGATTGGTATCAAGCTGCGCTGGGGCAATTTCAAAGTCGCCACGCGTGACATCACGATTGGCGCTGCCACAGACGATCCCAAGATCATTCGCCGCACGGCAGGCCTTGCGCTCAAGCGCATTGATTTGAGCCAGCGCTTTCGGTTGCTCGGTGTGCGCGTGGGCAAGCTGATTCAGAAGAATTTAGAGCAAAAAGGCCGAGTCGCCGGCATGGAATCTGCGCAAGGCGCTATAAAAAACGAAGCGAATGACAAAGAGCCAGAATTATTCTGAGCTCAGGCCTTGCCGGTTTTGATGGAATGAATCGAAGGAATTTCGATCTTGCCCGCAATAGATTCGCGCGTTTCGACCAAAGGCTCCAGTTTGATCACCGCAATGGAGAGATTGTCACCTGTGCCGCGAGCGCGGGAGCGGGCTTTGTCGATCAGGAATTCCGTGGATTCGCGGGGTGTGAGCGCCGAGAGCACTGAGCCGAGCTCCGTGGGCGAAAAATAATGCCATACGCCATCCGAGCAGCACATTAAGACATCGCCAGGGCGAAGGCTGGGAATGTAATGGAAATCCATGGGTGGATCATCTTCCGTGCCCAAGCAGCCCATCAAGATGTTGGATTGCGGATGAACATTGGCTTCTTCTTCGGTGATCTCACCTTTTTCGACCAAGGTCTGCACATAGGAATGGTCATAAGTGCGCTTGACCATTTTGTTGCCGTGATAATGATAAATCCGTGAATCGCCTGCATGCACCCAGTGGCATTCGCCGTTCGGGTTGATCAAAAAAGCGGCTACAGTACTGTGCGGCTCTTGCTCGGAGGAAATAGCCGTGAGCTTGATCACCAAATGCGCTTCTTCTACCAATTGGCGCAGCATAGAAGGTGGATCGTCTCGCTCGGGAGAATAGCGCTCGAAAAGCTGCTGCGCGGTGAGCATGACCTGATCCGATGCTTTGCGCCCGCCGCTTCTGCCGCCCATGCCATCAGCCACCACGCCCAGCATGCAACCGTTGACGCGCGGATGATTGAGCAGCGCAATCTGATCTTGCTGATAATCGCGGTCTCCTTTGTGGATACCTGTGGACGCTGTGATTCTGTAACCGTTAGACATGTGGCATTATTATCAGGGCAATTGCTGCCAGATGTACATTTAACTGTATTTAGCTTGAGATTGGCGCAAACTGTTGTTGCACTGAGATAGATTTTGGATTCCAACCTACATTCCCCCGACCGCCACCTGATCGAGCTACGCATGGAGCATGCCGATCTGGATGCGATGATCGACCGGCTGGCTGAGCAAACGCCTTTGGACGAGCTGATGCTGCGCCGCCTTAAGAAGCGCCGGCTGGCTTTGCGCGATCAAATCGTGCGATTGGAAATCGAGATCGACGGCAAAGAGCCCGCTTGAAGATGAGGGCAAGCAAAGCATGAATGCGGGAAATTACCGCAGTCTCACCGAGGCTGTGGCAGCTAATTTTGACGATGGCTCTTTGCTAGGGCAGGCCACAGAAGCCTTTGCGCAACGCTCTGGACAGCGCGAGATGGCCGAGGCCGTGGCTCAAACTATTGAGAGCGGCGGCGCACTGGTGGTGGAGGCGGGTACAGGCGTCGGCAAGACCTTCGCTTACCTGGTGCCCGCGCTGCTCTCGGGTGAGCGGGTGATGGTGTCTACCGCTACGAAAGCCTTGCAAGATCAGCTTTTTTCACGTGATTTGCCGCGTTTGCTCAAAGCGCTTGGCCTGCCTGCGCGCACTGCATTACTCAAAGGCCGCAGCAGCTATCTCTGCATCCATCGCATGAAGCTTGCGCGGCAAGAGCATGTGGAGCGTAGCGCTTTGTTGGCGCTGGCAAAGATTGAAAAATGGGCGGTGACGACGAGCAGCGGGGATTTGGCCGAACTGCCTGGCTTGGATGAGCGCTCTAGCATCATTCCACTCGTTACCTCGTCACGAGAAAACTGCCTAGGCTCCACTTGCCCGAGCTACAAAAGCTGCCATGTGATGCTGGCACGCAAGCAGGCGTTGGCCTCCGATGTGGTGGTGGTGAATCATCATTTGTTTTTTGCTGATCTGGCCGTGCGCGAATCGGGCATGGCCGAGTTGTTGCCCACCGTGCGGATCGCGATTTTTGATGAGGCGCATCAGCTCAACGAAACGGGCGTGCAGTTCCTAGGCGCAGCCTTGGGCACATCGCAAATGCTGGATTTCACCCGCGATTTGCTGGGCACGGGCCTGCAGCTGGCTCGCGGCTTGGCCGAGTGGCAGGAATTAGCGCGAGACTGCGAGATGGCCGCGCGCGATTTGCGCCTCGTGGTGGGCGAGAAAACCAAATACAGCAAAGACATGCGCCTGCGCTGGACGGGTAGCGCCCCTGAAGGTCTGCACGAGCAGGATTGGGCAGAAGGTTTAAGTCGAGTAGAGGACGCGCTGCAAATGGCCATGGCAGCGCTGGATATGGTCAGCGAGATCGCGCCAGATTTTGTGCGCTTGCATGATCGCGCCCGAGAGATGGCCAGCCGCGCCAAGCGCTTTTTGCAGCAACCCGAAAAAGGCCAAGTGCGCTGGCTGGATGTGGGCGCACAAATCACGCTGATGGAAGCGCCGCTGGATATTGCGCAGACGATTCGCACCAAGCTGCTCAAGCTCGATGTGGGGCAGGGCGTGAATGATTTTCCGCCTGAAGATGAAAGCCGCGTTGAGCATGATGACCAATGGCAAGAGTGGATGCCCGAGGAGGACGATGAAGAGGCCTTGATGCGCGGCGCACCTTCCAGTCGAGATGCGATACCCTCCGAGCCCTCCCGCCGCGCTTGGATTTTTACTTCGGCCACTCTGGGAGACGATGCCAAGCTCAGCTGGTTTACCGAGCCCTGTGGCCTCGAAGATGCGCGCATTTTGGTGGCGCAAAGCCCATTTGATTATCCCAATCAAGCCAGCGTCTATGTGCCGCGCCACCTGCCCAAGCCCAATGATCCCGCCCACAGCGAAGAGGTGGCCAAGCTCGCGCTGCAAGGTGCTCTCAAGCTCCAAGGGCGCACTATGGTCCTAACGACTACGTTGCGCGCGCTCAAAGCGATTGGCGAGGGCTTGAAAGAAAAACTGGATGGTCAACTGGATGTGCTCGTCCAAGGCCAGCTCTCGAAACGCGAACTCGTTGAGCGATTCAGAATTGGTAACATGCAAGGCGGCAAAGGCTGCGTGCTCGTTGCTTCTGCTTCATTCTGGGAAGGCATTGATATTCCCGGTGAGGCTTTGCAGCTCGTGATCATCGACAAACTACCTTTCCCCCCGCCGGGCGATCCTTTGGTCGAAGCGCGCTGCCAGCGCCTAGAGAGCCAAGGCCGCAGCGCGTTTTCTGACTATTCTGTGCCCGAAGCTGCAGTCGCATTGAAACAAGGCGCGGGTCGCTTGATCAGGCGCGAGACTGATCGCGGCATTTTGGTGATTGGCGACACCCGCCTGGCCCAAATGGGCTACGGCCGCCGGCTGATGGCCGCGCTGCCGCCGATGGCGCGGCTCACGACACCCGAGGAGTTTCAAGCTGCTTTGATTCAGCTTCAGTAAAGCATATACTGTACAAATGAACGGAACGGTACATTTAGCTCTAAAAACAAAACGCGCAGCAGCGAAGAAGCCATCAGCCAAAAAAACTGTGCCTGCTCCTAGCCGCACCAACGATCCCGCCCGCACGATGGCGGAGATCTTGAAAGTGGCCACGGAGGAATTTGCGCAAAAAGGCTTGGCCGGCGCGCGGATTGATGAAATCGCCGAGCGCACGCGCACCAGCAAGCGCATGATTTACTACTATTTCCAGAGCAAAGAAGGCCTCTATGTCAAAGTGCTCGAAGAAGCCTATCGCCGCGTGCGCGAAACAGAAGCCGATTTGAATCTGGATGATTTGCCGCCCGAGCAGGCGCTGCGCCGCTTGGTGGAATTCACCTTTGATCATCATGCCGGCAACGAAGATTACATCCGCCTCGTGATGAACGAAAACATCAATCGCGCGCAATTCCTCTCCCAGAGCAAGAGCATTCAGGGCATGAATGTGCCCGCGCTAAAAGCCATTAAAGATCTCTATGAGCGCGGCGTGAGCGAAGGCATTTTCCGCACCGGCCTGCTGCCGATCGATATTCACGCCACCATCAGCGCGCTGAGTTTTTTCAACGTCTCCAACCGTTTCACCTTTGGTACGATTTTTAAAATCGATATGAGCTCCAAAGCCGTAGCCGCCAAACGCCGCGAGCATGTGATCGAGACTGTTGTGCGCTTTGTACGGCGTTGAATTACTTTTTTTGAATAAAAATGGGCTTTCGCCGGCATAAATACTGCGCGAGCAGCTACTGAATTTATAGCGACCTGAATCTAGCCTCGATAGCCGAGCGCTGTTGAAATCTCCTGCGCAGTGGCTTGCAGGCGCGGCAGCCAATCTTCGTTTAGGCGGTCTGCGGGGGCGGAGATGGAGAGGCCGGCTACCAAGCGGGATTGATCATCGTAGATGCCGGCGGCCATGCAGCGCACGCCGAGCTCTAGCTCTTCGTTATCCCTGGCTGTGCCGTATTGGCGGCATTTGGAGAGCTCGCGCTCTAGGTTGGGCAATTGCGTGAGGCTGTTTTTGGTTTGGCCGGCGAGGCCGGTGCGGGTGGCGTATTGGCGCACGCGCAGGGGTTCGTCGAAAGCGAGGAAGAGTTTGCCCACCGAGGTGAGATGCAGCGGCGCGCGGCCACCGATGGCGCGGACGACTTGCATGCCGCTGCGCTCGGAATAGGCACGCTCGACGTAGACGATCTCATCGCCTTGGCGCACGGAGAGGTTCACCGTTTGCTGGGTGAGCTTGTGCAGTTCGCGCATGGCGGGCAGTGCGGCATCGCGCACATTGAGGCGGTCTTTGACGAGATTGCCGAGCTCAAGCAGGCGCAGGCCGAGGCGATAGCTGCCCGATTCGGGGCGATCCACGAAGCGGCCGAGCGCGAGATCATTCAGGATGCGGTGCGTGGTGGAGGGATGCAGGCCTGTTTTTTCGCTGATTTCTTTGAGCGAAATCGCTCCTTCACGGGAGGAGAGCACATCCAGCAGCGAAAACATGCGCTCCAAGACTTGGATGGTGGGGGTGGTGGAAGGTGTTTTTTTCATGCCGTCTGATCATCTCATGAGACGGCTTAAATTTTACAGTGTGAAATCCTGAGCGACCTTATCGCGTGTTATCACTGTGGTTTCCAAACGCCATCCAAAAGCTTCTCATGCGCGCCAAACTGCGCCTTGTATGTCATTTTGGGGCTGTGCTCGATCCAGTAGCCGAGATACACATGCGCCAAGCCGAGCTCTTTGGCTTGGGCTATTTGCCAGAGGATGCAGTAAGTGCCGTAAGCCGCTTTTGCATCGGGCTCATAGAAGGTATAAACCGCTGAAATGCCTACTGAGAGCACATCCAAAATGGCGACGATTTTGAGAGCGCCAAGCTCTCCATCTACGCCCAGCTCGCGAAACTCCACCATGCGCGAATTCACGCGGCTTTGCAGCAAAAACTGGGTGTATTGATCAATGCTGTCGTGATCCATGCCGCCGCCGGCATGCCGGCCGTTTTGATAGCGCAAATACAGCTCGTAATGCTCTTGCACAAAGCCAAGCTTGAGCACGCGAACTTGCAGATTGGCATGCTGCTTTTGGGCACGCTTTTGGCTGCGTGTGGGCGCAAAATCTGAGGCCTTGACGCGCAGGGGCACGCAGGCTTTACAGCCATCGCAATACGGCCTGTAGGTGAACATGCCGCTGCGCCGAAATCCGCTGGCCACCAGCTCTGAATAGGCTTCGTTGTGCACCAAATGGCTGGGCGTGGCGACTTGGCTGCGCGCCACTTTGCCCGGCAAATAGCTGCACGGATAGGGCGCCGTGGCGTAGAACTGCAAGGTCTGTAGCGGGAGATCCTTGAGCAGGGTCATGTTTGATGCCTAGTGCAAATGTCGAGACTTAAGGAAGATACCTAAGATGCCAACCGCACATCCAATAGTTCCCATTTTATGCAATCTCTACGCCATTGCATCGGATTTTTTGCACTAGACAAGACGTGTGCACAGAAGGCTTCGCGCGAGATTTCCGCTGCGCCTAAAGAGGCTAAGTGCGACGTGTTTTGCTGGCAATCAATCAGCGGCACGCCTTGGCTGCGGCAAAGAGCCACCAAGGCACACAAAGCTATTTTTGAAGCATCCGTTTGTCGGGCAAACATCGATTCGCCAAACACTGCGCTGCCGATTGCTGTGCAATACAAGCCGCCGATGAGCTCGCCATCTTTCCAAGTCTCGAAGCTGTGCGCCAAGCCGGCCCGATGCAGCGCGATATAGGCCGCTTGCATCTCAGGCAGGATCCAGGTGCCGGCTTGGCCATCTCTGGATGTGTTGGCACACGCTGAGATCACCGCCGCAAAATCATGATCGATCCGTACCTCGCAGCCACTCGTTTGCAAAAATGCGTTCAAGCTTTTGCGCAAGCTGCGATGCAGTTTGAATTCAGCCACGCGTAGCGTCATGCGCGGATCAGGGCTCCACCAAAGGATGGGCTGGCCAGCGCTGTACCAAGGAAAAATGCCGTGGGTGTAAGCCTCGCGCAGCGTATCCACCGATAAATCTCCGCCGCCGGCCAGCAGCCCCGGTACTGGATCGTTTCGCCCCCAAGCCTTCGATACCTCGGGAAAAGCCTCGCCAGGTGCCAGCCAAGGCAGCTGAGGGGTCGTTGGCGAGCGAGTCATGCTCTCAATTATGATTGCTTGCATGGAACACGCCGATCTACACAACGCCCAACTCAGCCGCATTGATTGCGACCACGCGGGCACTCAGCCCGGCACGCATCGCATGGCTTATTGGAGCTGGGGCTCGTCTTATCACCAGCATGTGGTGCTCTGTGTGCATGGCCTGGCTCGGCAGGGGCTGGATTTTGATGTGCTCGCTCAAAAGCTGATTGGCGAAGATGGCAAGCGCTGCCGCGTGGTGAGTGTGGATGTGGCGGGGCGGGGCATGAGCGATTGGCTGAGCGATCCTCAGTTGTATCAAGTGCCGCAATACGCGACAGACATCGTTACGCTGCTGATGACTTTGAAAGCACAAGGCGCGCAAACGATTGATTGGGTGGGCACGAGCATGGGTGGCTTGATCGGGATTGCCGTGGCTGCGCAAACGGTATTGCAGCCCCAGCTTGCCGCCCTCAAACCTCGCAAGCTCATTTTGAACGACATTGGCCCAGTGGTGCAGTGGGCTGCTTTGCAGCGCATCAGCGGCTATTTGGGTGCAGACAAACGCTTTGCCAGTGAGCAAGAGGCCATTGACTATTTATCTGAGCTTTCTGTGAGTTTTGGCCCGCACACGCCAGAGCAATGGCGCGCCCTATGCAGGCCGATGATTCGGCCAGACATGACGGGCGCTGGAATCAGTTTCAAACTGCACTATGACCCCGCAGTGGCCGTTCCCGTGCGTGCCACCACGCCCGAATCTGCGGCGCAAGCCGAAGCGCTGCTCTGGCAGCTGTATGACGCGATCACTTCTGAGACGCTGCTCATTCGCGGCGCGCAATCGGATTTGATCACCCTTGAGACGGCGCAGCAAATGCAAGTTCGCGGCCCGAAAGCAAAGCTTGTGCAGTTTGAAGGCGTGGGGCATGCGCCGATGCTGGTGCAGCCGGAGCAGACGCTGGCCGTGGAAGATTTTCTCTTTGGGGCATGAAGCACTCTGAGCAGGGCCCGGCATTGCAACCTGTAGCTGCAGTCGCAGTTGCCGGAGAAAGCTTTGCGGCAGACGATTTAGCGCTGGATGCTATGCGCGGCAAGGCGCTAGAGCGTGCTCGGGCTTTTGCTGAGCCACTGATTGCGAGCGAAACGCTGGATACCGGCGAAAACACTTTTGTCCATGCCGATGCCGTAGCCGCGATTCTGCGCAGTATTGGCGGCTCGGAGGCGATGCAAGCGGCCAGCTATTTGGTCTATGCCTGCGAGCATTTGAACAAGCCGGAAGACGTGATCACGAAAGCCTTTGGCGCAAGCTATGCCACGCTGGCACTTGAGACCACACGGCTGGTGCATATTCAGCGGCAAGCTCGCGCCGCTTCTTTGACAACGCAGATCACGCCCGGCGCAGCGAATCAGACTGAAAATATTCGCAAGATGCTGCTGGCTTTCTCGCGCGATCTGCGCGTGGTGATGCTGCGGCTGGCCTCGCGCCTGCAAACCTTGCGGCACTACGCTGCTGTTAAATCGGCCGTGCCTCGCGCAGTGTCTGCAGAGGCTTTGCATGTGTTCGCACCTTTGGCGAATCGCCTAGGGATCTGGCAGATCAAATGGGAAATGGAAGATTTAGCCTTTCGCTTTTTGGAGCCAGATAACTACAAAGCAATAGCCAAGCAGCTTGATGAGAAGCGCACCGAGCGTGAAGCGAGCATGCAGCGATTGCGCGAGACGCTAGAGAAAGATCTGATGGCGCAAGGCATTCGCGCCGAGGTGCAGGGCAGGCCCAAGCATATTTACAGCATCGTGAAAAAGATGCGCGGCAAGCAGCTGGATTTTGATCAAGTGCTCGATGTGCGGGCCATGCGTGTGATCGTGCAAGATGCTGCCGCTTGCTATGAAGCACTGTCACGCGTGCATGAGCTGTATCAGCCGATAGAGGGTGAGTTTGATGATTACATCGCCAAACCGAAATCCAATGGTTATCAGAGCTTGCATACGGTGGTGCGCGATAAGACGCAGCGCCCGCTAGAAATCCAAATCCGCACCGAGGCGATGCATCAGCATGCCGAAACGGGCGTGGCTGCGCATTGGGCTTACAAGGAGGCGGGCACCAAGGGCTATGCGGGCGTGAGCGCGGGCGGCACCTATAACCAAAACGTGGACGCGAAGATTGCCGTGCTGCGCCAGCTTTTGGCTTGGCAGCAGGATGTGTCAGGCGACGCAACCCAGGCGAGCGTGCTTGATGACCGCATCTATGTGCTCACGCCCGATGCCGCGATTGTGGATTTGCCGCAGGGCGCGACGCCAGTGGATTTTGCCTATGCGGTGCACACCAATCTCGGCCACCGCTGCCGGGGAGCGAGAGTCAATGGCCAGATGGTGACATTGAACACGCCTCTCGCCAATGGCCAAACCGTGGAGATCAATGCGGCCAAAGAGGGCGGCCCTTCGCGGGATTGGCTCAATCCTGAGCTGCACTATTTAGCCAGCCCTCGTGCCAAAGCCAAAGTGCGGGCTTGGTTTAACGCACTGCAATTGGAAGAGACGATCTCTCGCGGTAGAGAGGCTGTAGAGAAAATCTTGCAGCGCGAAGGCAAGACGGCTTTGAAATTTGACGATCTGGCGGCGCAGCTCGGCTTCAAAACGGCAGAAAGCCTGTTTGAAGTGGTGGGCAAAGATGAATTTTCTGTGCGCACGATTGAGCAGTATTTGCGGCCAGCTGCTACTGAAGTAGTGAGTGAAGATGAGCAAGTGCTGCTGCGCACGCAACGCGTTGCTGAAAAAATCCAATCCAAAGCAGGATCAGGCAATGTGCTTGTCGTTGGAGTGGACAGCCTGCTCACGCAACTGGCCAAATGTTGCAAGCCTGCGCCGCCTGACTCCATAGTTGGTTATGTGACGCGCGGCAAAGGCGTGAGCATTCATCGCGCGGGCTGCTCCACCTTGCGCAGCTTAGTTGCAAAAGAAGGTGAAAGGCTTGTGGATGTTGCGTGGGGCGCTTCTAAATCAGGAGCAAGTTATGGCGTCGATGTGCGCATTTTGGGAAGCGAGCGGCATGGCTTGCTGCGCGATGTGACGGAAGTGTTTTCTAAAGAGAAAGTGCCGGTGCGCGGTGTGCAGCAAAATGTGTCGCAGGGCAGCACGTGGATCACGCTCACTGTGGATATTGCCGATGCAGCGCAATTGGTGAAGGTGTTGGCTGCTGTGGCGCAGGTACAAGGCGTGGAATCAGCGCGCAGGTTGTAAGCAAAGATATATTCCCTAAGCTGGGCAAAACCTGTCAGTATCAAGAGGTCTCTATTCCGAGGCCTTGGGGAAATGTATCAACGTTTATATCTGGTGCGCCGTAGGCGCTTTGGCTGGCTGGCTGGCTTGCCTCATGATGGATGCGCCTGCTCGCAGTACGCAATTTGAAAACATCATTGTTGGCATGTTCGGTGCGTTTATCGGCGGCGAATTTGTCTCGGCGCAAGTCAGTGGTGCAGCAGTGGCCACTGGCTTTCATGTCTCTTCGTTAATGCTCGCAATTGCTGGCGCGGTAGTCATTCTTCTGCTGCTGAAATTGATGCGCAAAGTGGTCGGGCCGATGCACAAAAGCAAAAGCAGCCAAAAAAAGCGCGATTACTGAGCGCTTCTTTTGGCTTCTATATCCCTGACAATACAGGGATGAATGACACCACTTTAACCCCTTCCAGCGCAGAGGCCGCTCGCCCAGCCTTGCCTGATCACCTTTCCATCGATTCTCGTAGCCCGCATTACGCACCGGCTGTGCTCGAGCATGCCATTGGCATCCGCTTGAATGGGAAAGAGCGATTTGATGTGGAGGAATACTGCGTCAGCGAAGCATGGGTGAAAGTGCCCGCTGGCAAAACGGTTGATCGCAAAGGCCGCCCGCTGCTGATCAAGATCAAAGGCGCTGTAGAGGCTTTTTACCGTTAGTTCTATGGCAAAAATGGCATTTAGCCGGCATAAATACTGCGCGAGCAGCTATCAATTTTGAAGCAATGATGTCTGCAACGTCCTATCCTATTGGCACGCCTAGCCAGGCTTGGGGAGCCGCTGAAATCGAACTTTGGCGAGCCAAGCAAATCCGCAAGCGCAGTTATGCGGATGATGTGCTGAGCCCCTTGGAGCTACTGCGTGATCGCTTCGATGTATTCAGCTATGGGCAAGTTGTCTATGGCCAAGAGTGCTTTCCGCTCATGGCCACGCGTAGCCGAGATTGGCGCTCTGATTTGCCGAGTGTGTTGATCACGGGCGGTGTGCATGGCTATGAGACGAGTGGTGTGCAAGGGGCATTGCGTTTTTTGGGCGAGCATGCTTTAGATTTTGCAGGGCAAATCAATTTACTGGTCGCCCCTTGCGTGAGCCCTTGGGCTTATGAGCGCGTTCAGCGTTGGAATTTTGATACGATCGATCCGAATCGTTCGTTCAAAGCGGGCAGCGCGGCGCAGGAATGCTCGGCTCTGATGCGTTTGATCGCACCCATGCAGGGATCATGGGCGATGCATCTGGATTTGCATGAAACCACAGATACCGATGAAAGCGAATTCCGCCCCGCGCTCGCCGCCAGAGATGGCAATCCTTTTGAGCCTGGCCAGATTCCCGATGGTTTTTATGCGGTGTGTGATGCGGCTAATCCGCAGCTCGAATTTCAAAGCGCCATCATTGCAGCTGTGAGCCGTGTGACGCACATTGCGCAGGCCGATGACCAAGGCGAGATGATCGGCTCGCCAGTGATTGCGCCCGGGGTGATCGCCTATGAGTTGCAAGCCCTTGGCCTGTGCGCCAGCATCACAGGCGCACGCTACTGCACCACGACCGAGGTCTACCCCGATAGCCCGCGAACCACGCCTGAGCAATGCATTGCAGCGCAGGTGGCGGCGGTGCGGGCAGGGATCGAGTTTGTGCTGCAGGCGAAGGCGAAATAAAAGTTTGCTTTTGCGGTAAAAAGCCTTTATAATCAAAGCATTACACCCCAACGGGCGCAGCAAACGCCCGTTTTTTTATGCCTAAATGGTTTTGAGTTGAAGTTTTCAGCTCGCAAACTGCTTTAGGTTGGGATTTTTATTGCCTGAGTTTTTTGCGAGATCGATGTCAGCGAATTTAAATGTCACTGTGAGCCAGACCGTTACCGGGCTGGGCTACGTCTTGGTTGAGATTGAACGCTCAGCCGGTGGCTTGCTGCGCATCACGATTGATCATCCTTGGGAGGCTGGGCAAGAAGAAGCTTTGGTAACTGTTGAAGACTGCGAGCGTGTGACGCGGCAGTTGCAATACGTGCTTGAAGTGGAAAATGTGGATTACAAGCGCCTAGAAGTGGCATCACCGGGGATTGACCGGCCTTTGCTCAATGAAGGAGATTTTGAGCGCTTCGCTGGCGAGATGGTGGATGTGACTTTGAAGGTGGCGATTGGTGCGGATGTGGCAGCACAGGGCTCAGGCGCTGTGAGCGCCAATCGCAAAAAGTTTCGTGGTCTGCTCAGCAAAAGTGCGGCAGGCGGCTGGCAGATTGAGCTGGAAAACGAAGCGGCCAAGCCGCTCAAGCCCGGTGCAAAAGTGTCGAAGAAAAGATTGGAAGCCCCAGCTACGGTAATGGGCTTCACGCTGGATGAGCTCAAAGAGGCTCGTCTCGCGCCGATTGTGGATTTCAAGGGCCGCAGGCCTAAGACTGTTTAACTTTATTTTTTAGAACTCTGGACGAAGGAGAAGAACCATGAACCGCGAAATGTTGATGCTTGTAGAAGCCATTTCCCGTGAGAAGAACGTTGACAGCGAGACCGTATTTGGTGCGCTGGAGGCGGCGCTTGCGCAGGCCAGCAAGAAGATTTATCAAAACGAAGGCCATGGTGAGGTGGAAATCCGCGTCACGATGGATCGCGAGACGGGTGATTATGAAACCTTCCGCCGCTGGCTCGTGGTGGCCGATGATCAGGGCTTGCAAAATCCGGATGCCGAAGAGATGCTGATGGATGCACTGGATCGCGTGACTGACGTGGAGCCGGGCGACTATATTGAAGAGCAAGTGGATTCTGTGCCGATTGGCCGCATTGGCGCACAAGCAGCCAAACAAGTGATTTTGCAAAAAATCCGCGATGCTGAGCGCGAGATTCTGCTCAATGATTTCATGAGCCGTGGAGACAAGATTTTTGTGGGCACGGTGAAGCGCGCAGACAAAGAAGGTTTGATCGTGGAGAGCGGCCGTGTGGAAGGGCGCTTGAAGCGCTCCGACATGATTTCCAAAGAAAACTTACGCACCGGCGACCGTGTGCGCGCGATGATCATGGAAGTGAATACCGAGCTGCGCGGCGCACCGATCATTCTCTCGCGCAGCGCGCCTGAATTCATGATCGAGCTCTTCCGCAACGAAGTGCCTGAGATTGAACAAGGCTTGCTAGAGATCAAGAGCTGTGCGCGTGATTCTGGCTCGCGTGCGAAGATTGCTGTGCTGTCGAATGACAAGCGCGTTGACCCAATCGGCACCTGCGTCGGTGTGCGTGGCTCGCGTGTGAACGCGGTGACGAATGAGCTCGCAGGCGAGCGCGTCGATATCGTGCTATGGAGCGAAGATCCTGCGCAATTCGTGATTGGCGCACTGGCTCCGGCCAACGTGTCCTCCATTGTGGTGGACGAAGAGAAGCATGCCATGGATGTGGTGGTCGATGAGGAAAACCTCGCGATTGCCATTGGCCGTGGCGGCCAAAACGTTCGCCTCGCTTCCGAGCTCACAGGCTGGAAGATCAACATCATGGATGCCAATGAGTCGGCAGAAAAGCAAGCCGGCGAGCAAGGCTCGATCCGTGCGCTCTTCATGAGCAAGCTGGATGTAGACGAAGAGATCGCCGATATCCTGATCACCGAGGGCTTCACCAGCCTCGAAGAGGTGGCCTATGTGCCGCTGCAAGAGATGCTGCAGATTGAGTCCTTTGATGAAGACACCGTGAACGAGCTGCGCACTCGCGCCAAAGATGCGCTGCTCACCATGGCGATCGCCAAGGAAGAGTCTGTGGAAGAAGTCAGTCAAGATCTGCGTGATTTTGAGTTCAATGGTAAGCACCTTTCCAGTGATTTGATCTCTAAATTGGCCGATGGCGGCGTGAACACGCTCGATGATCTGGCTGATCTGGCCATTGATGAGCTCACCGAGATTACCGGTCAATCCGAAGATGAGGCGAAGGCGCTCATCATGAAGGCACGTGAACATTGGTTCACCGCCGAAGAAGATGCTGCTGCTCCCGCTGCAGCCAAAGAGTAAAGATCATGGAGACCACCCAATATGTCAAATACCACTGTCTCCGAATTTGCCAGCGAGCTCAAGAAGCCGGTTGAAACACTGCTTGAGCAGCTCAAAGGTGCTGGCGTGCCCAAAGCGGCCGCTGGCGATGTGCTCACGGATAGCGACAAGCAAAAGCTGCTGAGCTTCTTGCAAATCAGCCATGGCACGGCTGGCGCAGGCGAGCGCAAAAAGATCACGCTCACGAAAAAATCCACTACCGAGATCAAGCAAGCCGATGCCACAGGCAAGGCACGCACGATTCAGGTGGAAGTGCGCAAAAAGCGTACCTTTGTGCAGCGCGATGAAGAACAAGCTGTCGAGCCGCCTGTGGCAGCTCCTGCGCCTGCACCCGAGGTGGCTGCACCGCCAGCGCCTTCCGCGCCGGTGATTGATGATGCCGAAAAAGCTCGCCGCGATGAAGAAGCGCGCCGTCAAGCGGAATTCAATCAGCGCATGGCGCAAGAGGCTGATGAGCGCCGCAAAGCGCAAGAAGCTGTGCGAAGCAAGCAGCAAGAGCGTGATGCACCCCCACAGGAAGAGGCAGCCGCAGTTTCAGAAGAAAAAAGCCCTGCCGCTGTTGCAGAGCCTGCGCCAAGCGCTCCTGAAGTTGTAGCGCCTAGCATGTCTGCAGAAGAAGCGGCAGCTGACTCTGCGGATCGTCGCCGCAAAGCTTTGGCCGAAGCTGAAGCCATTCGCGCGATGATGAGCGCGCCCAAGAAAGTGCTCGTGGCCAAGAAAGCCGATGAGCCCAAGCCTGTTGCTAAAGAAAGCGTCAAAGGCACGCTGCATAAGCCTGCTGCTGGCGCGAAAAAAGCCGACGGCACGCCTGTGAGCTCGCCAAGCGCTGGCCCAGGAGCGAAGAAAACTGAAGTCAAATCGGAAAAACTCTCGTCGAGCTGGGGCAAGGATGCCGATGGCAAGAAGAAGGGCGAGATCAAAACCCGAGGCGATGCCACAGGTGGCGTAGGCCGCAACAATTGGCGCGGCGGCCCACGCGGCAAGCGTGGCAGAGATGAGCGCGAAGAGCAGGCACCAGCAGCACCCGTCGAAGCCCGCGTGCTGGAAATTCACGTGCCCGAGACGATCACCGTCGCCGAGTTGGCTCACAAGATGGCTGTCAAATCTTCCGAAGTGATCATGAAGCTCATGAAGCTCGGTCAGATGGTCACGATCAACCAATCGCTCGATCAAGATACTGCGATGATCTTGGTGGAAGAGCTGGGCCACAAAGCCATCGCTGCCACGCTGGATGATCCTGAGGCGTTTACTGTGGAAGAGGCTGGCGAATTCAGTGCTGAGCTGTTACCGCGCGCACCCGTCGTCACAGTGATGGGCCACGTCGATCATGGTAAAACCTCGCTGCTCGACTACATCCGCCGCGCCAAAGTGGCCTCGGGTGAAGCGGGCGGTATCACCCAGCATATCGGCGCGTATCACGTCACCACGCCGCGCGGCATGGTCACTTTCCTCGACACACCCGGCCACGAAGCGTTCACCGCGATGCGTGCGCGTGGTGCTCAGGCTACCGATATCGTGATCTTGGTCGTGGCTGCGGATGACGGTGTGATGCCGCAAACCAAAGAGGCGATCAAGCATGCGAAAGCGGCTGGCGTGCCTATCGTTGTGGCGATGAACAAGATCGACAAGCCCGATGCCAACCCAGATCGCGTCAAAGGCGAGCTGGTGACGGAAGAGGTCGTGCCCGAAGAATTCGGTGGCGAATCGCCCTTCGTTTCCGTGTCTGCCAAAACAGGGCAGGGCATTGATGATTTGCTGGAGCAAGTGCTCTTGCAAGCTGAAGTGCTGGAGCTGAAAGCGCCGGTGCAAGCCATGGCCAAAGGCCTGGTGGTGGAAGCGCGTTTGGACAAAGGCCGCGGCCCTGTGGCGACCGTGCTCGTGCAAACCGGCACGCTCAATGTAGGCGATGCGATTTTGCTGGGCGCAACCTATGGCCGCGTGCGCGCCATGCTTGATGAAAATGGCCAGCCTGTGAAATCCGCCGGCCCATCGATTCCTGTGGAAATCCAAGGCTTGGCCGAAGTGCCGGGCGCGGGCGATGAGTTCACTGTGATGCAGGATGAAAAGCGTGCGCGAGAAATCGCCACCTACCGCGCTGGTAAATATCGCAGCACCAAGCTGGCCAAGCAGCAAGCTTCCAAGCTGGAAAACATGTTCACCGACATGACTTCCGGCGAAGTGAAGATGGTGCCCATCATCATCAAATCCGATGTGCAAGGCTCGCAAGAAGCGCTGGCCACATCCCTGCTCAAGCTCTCGACCGATGAAGTCAAAGTGCAGATCGTGTATGCAGCAGTGGGCGGCATCTCCGAGAGCGATGTGAACTTAGCGATTGCTTCCAAGGCCGTGATCATTGGCTTCAACACGCGTGCCGACCAAGGCGCGCGCAAGACGGCCGAAGGCAATGGCATCGACATTCGCTACTACAACATCATTTATGACGCTGTGGACGATCTGAAAGCCGCCATGAGCGGCATGCTCACGCCGGATAAGAAAGAAGAAGTCATCGGCACAGCCGAAATTCGCCAAGTCTTCCGCGTGTCCAAAGTCGGCTCGATTGCGGGCTGTATGGTCACCAATGGCGTGGTGCGCCGCAACGCGCGCCTGCGCCTGCTGCGCAACAACGTGGTCGTCTTCACCGGCGAACTCGAATCACTCAAGCGCTTCAAAGACGATGCGAAAGAAGTCAAAGAAAGCTTCGAGTGCGGCTTGAACATCAAAGGCTACAACGACATCGTCGAAGGTGATGTTTTGGAGTTCTTCGAGATCAAGGAAATTGCGCGTACGCTTTAAAGCCAAGATCAGCCATGCCCAAGAAACAAACCTCAGCCCCCAATCGCGGTATCCGCGTGGGAGACCAGATCCAGCGCGATCTGGCGGAGCTGATCGCGCGGGAATTGAAAGATCCTCGCGTGGGCATGGTCACGATCAATGCGGTGCAGGTCACGCCCGATTACGCGCATGCCACGGTGCATTACAGTTTGCTCACGGGCGAGCCAGAAGAGACGCAAGCTGCGCTCACGCAAGCGGCTGGTTTCTTGCGCAACGGTTTGTTTAAGCGTTTGCACATTCATACCGTGCCTACTTTGCACTTTCAGTTTGATCGCACCACTGAGCGCGCCGCAGACATGAACGCCTTGATCGCCAAGGCGGTCGCTTCTCGTTCTAAAGACAACGAGGTCTAAGCGCATGAATGCTCCACGAGTACGGGTCGTGAGGCGCCCTGTACACGGGGTGCTTCTATTGGACAAGCCGCTGGGTTTGTCGTCTAACGACGCTTTGCAAAAAGCCAAATGGTTGCTGCGCGCTGAAAAGGCCGGGCATACCGGCACGCTGGATCCATTGGCCACCGGCGTGTTGCCGCTGTGCTTTGGCGCGGCCACCAAGTTTTCTGCTTTGCAGCTCGATGCTGTGAAAACCTATGAAGCCACGGCTGTGCTGGGCATCAAGACTTCCACCGGCGATGCAGAAGGCGAAGTGATTTCCAAGCGCGAAGTGAATGTGACGCAAGCAGATTTAGACCGCGTGCAAGCGCAGTTCACCGGCAAGATCTCACAAATCCCACCGATGCACAGCGCTTTGAAGAAAGACGGCAAGGCTTTGTACGAATACGCCCGAGAAGGTATCGAGATCGAGCGAGCGCCTCGCGAAGTGACGATTTATAAGCTCAATATACAGTTCGCCGGCTACGAGCCTGCGCAGGCAGCTATCAGAATAATAGCAACTGTCAGCAAAGGCACCTATATCCGCACGCTCGGCGAAGACATCGGCGAAGCGCTCGGATGCGGCGCACATCTCTCCAGCCTGCGCCGCACGGAAACCGGTGGCCTGCTGATCAGCAAATCGCTCACGCTCGCGCAGGTTGAAGCCTTGACCGATGATGAGCGCCTAGCCGCCTTGCAGCCTGTCGATAGCTTGCTGGCTGGTCACACCGCCGTCACGCTCGATAGCGAAAATGCCGGAAGATTTTTAAGTGGCCTGCGCCGCCGCACGGAGCTGCCCGATAACGATCATGTTGCCGTCTACGGCGACACACCTCGCGCTCTGCTTGGCAGTGCGCACATCAAAGCTGGCGAGTTGATCCCAACTCGTTTGCTTTCCCCCATTGAAGTTTCGCAAACGCTGGCTCAGCAATCAGTGACAACAGTTTTGAATTGAAAAGGAAGTCATCATGACCCAACAAATCCGCAACATCGCCATCATCGCCCACGTTGACCATGGCAAAACCACGCTGGTCGATCAGCTCCTGCGCCAAAGCGGCACCTTTGCCGCACACGAGCAGCTTGAGACCTGCGTGATGGACAACAACGACATTGAAAAAGAGCGTGGCATCACGATTCTCGCGAAGAATTGCGCGGTGAAGTGGAACGACACCCACATTAACATCGTTGATACCCCCGGCCACGCGGACTTTGGCGGCGAGGTGGAGCGCGCGCTCTCCATGGTTGACGGCGTAGTGCTACTCATCGACGCACAAGAAGGCCCGATGCCGCAGACCCGCTTTGTGACGAAGAAGGCATTGGCTCTCGGCCTGCGCCCCATCGTTGTGGTCAACAAGGTGGACAAGCCCGGCGCAGATTGCCAGAAAGTGGTGAACCAAGCTTTTGATTTGTTTGACAAGCTCGGCGCCACCGATGAGCAGCTGGATTTCCCCGTGGTGTACGCCTCTGGCTTGAACGGCTGGAGCGCCTTGGAAGAGGGTGAGCCTGGCGCGCAGTGGGGCAAGGATATGACGGCGCTGTTTGATACCGTGCTGCGCCATGTGCAAACCCAGAAGGGCGACCCTGCAGCGCCGCTGCAATTGCAAATCTCCTCCCTCGATTACTCGACGTTCGTGGGCCGTATCGGCGTAGGCCGCATCACCGCAGGCACGATCAAGCCAATGATGGATGTGCTCATTGCGGAAGGCGCTGACGGCAAAACCTACAAGGGCCGCGTCAATCAAGTGCTGAAATTCCAAGGTTTGGATCGCGTGGTCGCCACCAGCGCCGGCCCCGGCGATATCGTGTTGATCAACGGCATTGAAAACATCGGCATTGGCGTGACAGTCACTGATCCGTTGAATCCGAATCCGCTGCCGATGCTCAAGGTTGACGAGCCCACACTCACGATGAATTTCTGCGTGAATACCTCGCCACTCGCTGGCCGTGAAGGCAAATACGTGACGAGCCGCCAGATCTGGGATCGCCTGCAAAAAGAGCTGCAATCTAACGTCGCTTTGCGCGTGAAAGAGACCGATGAAGACGGTATCTTTGAAGTGTCTGGTCGCGGTGAGTTGCACTTGACGATTCTGCTGGAAAACATGCGCCGCGAAGGCTATGAAATGGCTGTGTCCAAGCCACGCGTGGTGTTCCAAGAGATCAATGGCGATAAGTGTGAACCCATTGAGCTCGTTACAGCCGATGTGGAAGACCAACACCAAGGTGGCGTGATGCAAGCCCTGGGCGAGCGCAAAGGCGAGCTGGTGAACATGGAGCCCGATGGCCGTGGCCGTGTGCGCCTTGAATACCGCATTCCTGCGCGTGGCCTGATTGGTTTCACGACAGAGTTCTTAAACCTGACGCGTGGCTCCGGTTTGATTGCCAATATTTTCGACAGCTATGAGCCACACAAAGGCGATATCGCCAGCCGTAAAAACGGTGTGCTGATTTCGATGGACGATGGTGAAATCTTCACCTACGCCCTGGGCAAACTCGACGACCGTGGCCGCATGTTCGTGCGCGCCAACGATCCTGTGTATGAAGGCATGATCGTTGGCATCCACAACCGCGACAACGATTTGGTGGTCAACGCCACCCGCACCAAACAGCTCACCAACTTCCGCGTGAGCGGCAAGGAAGACGCAATCAAGATCACGCCCCCGATTCAGCTCACGCTCGAATACGGCGTGGAATTCATCGAAGACGACGAGTTGGTCGAGATCACGCCAAAGAGCGTGCGTCTGCGCAAGCGTTTTCTGAAAGAGCATGAGCGCAAGCGTGCTAGCCGTGACTGATGACGAAATGATTGGCGCTATCGCGCCTGATGACAAAATGATCAATGTCATCGGCTCGCAGCGCCATCATCGAAGCGCAGCGAGGTCATTTCGTAGTAGTGAGCCAGTAGGTTAATTTATACTACAAAAAATATTTTCGTAGTATAATTTTTCGATGACTCCTCTGCCGCTTGCCGCCCAAACTGCGTATGCCCAGCTCTTGGAAGCTTTGCAGACGCATGAGATGACGCGCGGGGTAGGGGATGCTCAGGGCTCGTTTAATAGCAAGACTGTTGCTGGCAAGAGCTATTGGTATTACCAATATCGCGATTTGAATGGCAAGCTCTGCCAGACTTATCTGGGGCCAGAGTCTGAGCAACTAAGCGCCTTGATAGCTAAGCGGCAAACGGTGAAAACTGATGATGCGCAGATCAAGGCGCTGGCCCAATCTGCAGATACCTTGGGCTGCATGGCGGTGAGTGCGCCGCACTTGAGCATCATTCGTCGTTTGAGCGATGCCGGCTTTTTCCGCGCGGGTGGCATGCTAGTGGGCACGCATGCTTTTTTGAGCGCGGGCAATATGCTGGGTGTACGCTGGGGAGATACCTCGCGCACCCAAGACTTGGATTTTGCGCATGCGGGCAAGAGCATGCAGGTGGCTTTGCACAGCGATGCCACACTGGATTTGGGCGATGTGATCGAATCCTTGGGCATGGGCTTTGTGCCTGCCTCGAGCCTAGAAGGTATTCGCGGTGGCCGCTGGATTCACCCGAAAGAGCCCGGTTTTGTGCTGGATTTCCTCACGCCGATGGATCGCACGGAAAAAGAGCTGGTGCATGTGAAAGCTTTTAACGCTGAATTTCAGGCGCTGCGCTTCATGGAGTTTTCTCTGGAAGACATTCAAAGCGCCGCGATTTTCACGCGTACTCAGGCTTGCATGGTGAACGTACCCAATCCCGCGCGCATGGCTGTACACAAGCTCATCGTGAGCGGCCTGCGCCCGATTGCGCAGCGCACCAAGGCCAACAAAGACGTGCTGCAAGCTGCAGCGTTGTTTGACTGGTATTTGAATAATGCCCCAGCCGAGATTGATTTAGCTTTGCAAGATGCGCGTTCACGCGGCCCGGCTTGGCGTAAGGCGTTGGATGCAGGTTTACTCGCCATGGAATCAAAGGGTGCATCATGATTTCTCAAAACAGCTTGTTTGGCGCTGAAGACGCGCCCATTCCAGCCGAATTCAAAGGCGATTTGGTCGCGCAAGCGAAGGCTCAGGCCGGTAGTCCGCTGCAAAGGGAGTTTGCGCGGCTGCTTGGCGTGATTGAGAAGACTGCTGCGCAAGTGCAGGAGTTGGAGCGCCTTCATGGCATGTATCGCGCTAAGTTTGGACAAATCTTACCGCCACTCAAGGCGCAGCAGGATGATCTATCTCGGCAGATGGTGCTGTTTTTGCATGAGCGCTTGCAGCGGCCTGATACCGGGAAAACTAAATCGCTCACCGCGAGTAATCGCAAAGCGATTGGGCGCTTGATCGTCTCGCTCAGTATGGATTTTGCGATGCAGGGCGACGCGAAGATGCGCGTGATTCACGATCTTTACAGCAATGAGACGATTGAGGAGATGGACGAGGCCGGGCTTGACGGCGTGATGGACATGCTTGATCAAATGGGCATGGAGATGCCAGAGATCGTGAAGAAGGATGGCAGCAAGGCCAGCGCGGCAGAGGCGGCGCAGGCGGCTTTGCGGGCGATTCAAGAAAAAATGCGCGAGCAGGATGAGATTGAGGCGCAACGCAAAGCGCGGCGCGATGAAAAGCGTGCAGCGAAGGCAAAAGCGGATCCGAAAGCGCAGACCAAGCTCGCGCAAAAGGAGCAGGCCGCGCAAGATGCGCAGAACGCTTTGAAAAACATTTATCGCCAGCTCGCGCGCCAGCTCCATCCAGACCGTGCTGAGAACGATACGCAACGTGCCCTCAATCACGATTTGATGAGCGAAGCCAATACCGCTTATGAGCGGCAGGATTTACTAGCTTTGCTCAAATTGCAGCTCAAAGCGAGCCAGATTGATGCCAATGCCATGAGCACAGTGGCCGAAGACAAGCTCAAAAGCTGGGTGGCGTTGCTGCGTGCGCAGGCCAGAGATTTGGAGATGGAGAGTGCGCAGCTTCAAATGCAAATGGTGCATGAGTTTCGCGTACCACCTCGGCAAGTGATCTCGGCGGCAGCCATTGAGCAATCGCTACAAGCGGCGGTGCAAGATTACGATGAAGTGCTGCACATGATGCGCAGCGATTTGGAATTGGTGAAAAACGATGCCGAACTTAAGCGCTGGGCGAAAGACAACAGCAAAGATCTAGAGCGGCGTGATGCGCTGCGCGATGATGATTTGCTCGATGCCATGATGGGGCAGATGATGAGCGCCCAGCCTAGAAGCAATCAAAAGAAGAAACGATGAAACTCACCCATAAGTTGACGCATTCAGGTGCCGTCTTTCTCATGATCGCCATCACCTTGATGTGGTCGATTGCTGGTGCCGTCACGCGGCAATTAGATTCTGCGCGCAGCTTTGAGATCACCTTCTGGCGCAGCTTCTTCACGGTGATTTCACTACTCATCATCTTGCCGATCTGGCAGGGCAAGGGCGTGTTCAAGACCTTTCATTGGAAGAGCGTGTCGTTTTGGATCAGCGGCGTGTGCTGGAGCGTGATGTTTACCGCGTTCATGGTGGCGCTCACGCTCACCTCAGTGGGCAATGTGCTCGTGACGATGGCCATTGGCCCGCTGCTCACCGCTTTGATGGCGCGCATCTTCATTGGCCACAAGCTGCCCGCGCGCACCTGGGGCGCGATTGCCGTGGCTTGCGCAGGCATTGCGTATATGTTTGGCCAGCAGCTTGATTTGAATCAAAGCGGCGCGATGCTGGGCATGGCGGTGGCGTTTTGCGTGCCAATCGCTGCAGCGGTGCATTGGACGGTGGTGCAGCGCGCGCATGCGCACGGCGAAGAGCTAGATTTTGTGCCTTGCGTGTTGATCGGTGGCGTGATTTCTAGCGTGATCACTTTGCCTTTGGCTTTTCCCTTTGCAGCCAGCGGCGCCGATGTCGGCTGGCTTGCGCTGCTCGGTTTGGTGCAATTGGCGATTCCCTGCGTCTTAGCCGTGATTTGCGCTAAGGTACTCAAAGC
Organism: Comamonadaceae bacterium; assembly: GCA_013297925.1. Classification (GTDB taxonomy): domain Bacteria; phylum Pseudomonadota; class Gammaproteobacteria; order Burkholderiales; family Burkholderiaceae_C; genus JANMDU01. The sequence continues at coordinate 27,853 of JAAFJC010000003.1, read as the reverse complement.
GCCAGAGGTGTCATTGCTGGCCTTGCTCGAAGTGATTTTCGGTATTCTCTGGGCTTGGGTGTTTGCGGGCGAAGTGCCTACGCAAGCTGTGTTGATCGGCGGTGCGCTGGTGATTGGCGCGCTGGTAGCTAATGAGCTTTTAGGCTGGAAATCATCATGATTGAAGACAATTTCGTCGTAGCTGAAGAGCGCGGCAACGCAGGTTTGATCACGCTGAACCGCCCGAAGGCGCTGAATGCGCTGAGCCTTAGCATGGTGCGCGACATCACGGCGGCACTACTCAAATGGCGTGATCAAGCCGACATTCAGCTCGTGGCCATTCGTGGCATGGGCAAAGCCGCTGATGGCTCGTTCCAGCCTTTCGGCAGCTTCTGCGCAGGCGGCGATATCCGCTTCTTCCACCAAGCCGCGCTCGCGGGCGATCCTGCGCTGGAAGACTTCTTCACCGAAGAATACAGCCTCAATCATTTGATCCACACCTATCCCAAACCCTACATCGCCTTAATGGATGGCATCTGCATGGGCGGCGGCATGGGAATCTCTGGGCATCTGGCAAAGAACAGCGTGCGCATCGTCACAGAGCGCACGAAGATGGCCATGCCTGAGACGAATATTGGCCTGTTTCCCGATGTGGGCGGTGGCTATTTTCTGAGCCGCTGCGCGAACTCTCAGCCCGGCGTGGGCGAGTATCTTGCGCTCACGGGGCATATGTTGCACGCGCCTGAGGCAGTGTCGCTGGGCTTGGCCGATGTGCAAGTCAGCAGTGATCAGTTGGCAGCTTTGTGGGAGAGTTTGGGTAAGCAAGCCAACGCTGATCGCAACGCCTTGCTAAAAACAATCACTATCAATTCAGTAGCGCCTCGCGCAGATTCTATGCCGGCGAGTAGCACTTTTCTATCTAAAATCGGCGATTCTTTCAATCACCCTACAGCTTTGGCGATCACGCAAGCGCTGGAAGCCCGTAGCGACGATTGGGCGAAAGAAACAGCAGCCACTTTGCGCAAACGCTCGCCCTTGATGCTCGAAGTCACCTTGCAACTGATTCGCCGCGCTCGCAGCATGAGCTTGGCCGATGATCTGCGCCTAGAGCGCGATCTGGTGCGCCACTGCTTTCACACCAAGCATTTGCAGCGCAGCGGCGCAAGCAGTGAAACGGTCGAGGGCATCCGCGCCTTGGCAGTGGACAAAGACCATTCTCCAAAGTGGAACCCTGAAAAACTGGAAGACATCACGCTCGAGATGATTGCGCCGTTTTTCGCGAGCCCATGGCCGGTTGAAGCGCATCCCTTGCGCAGCTTGGTTTAGCCTGCCATGCCTTCAATAAAAAACTTCACCCTTTTCACGCCTTGCCATTCATCGCTTTCCAGCCTGTAGGCTAAATGCGCTTTGGCGGGCAGAGGCTCGGTGTGGCCGAACCAGATGGCATCGACGAGTTGGCCTTGGTGTTTGAGCTTCAAGCCGAGGTGTTTTTCTGCGACAAGGCGTTGGGAGACGACTTCCATTTCTTCGCTGAAGATGGGTGGCGCGAAGCCTTGGCCCCAGACGGTTTGATTGAGCGTGTCGGCCATGTCGGCACGGCGGTATTCTGCGGGCAGCGGGCCATCGGTCTCTAGGCGACGAGCAAGCGTGGCTTGGTCGATCCACAGGGCGGCGACTTCGGCGAAGGCGGCTTCAAAGGTCTCGAAATGCTCTTCCTCAATCGTGCAGCCAGCCGCCATGGCGTGGCCGCCGAATTTGATGAGGAGGCCGGGGTGCTTTTTGGCGATCCAATCGAGGGCATCGCGCAGATGAAAGCCAGCAATCGAGCGGCCTGAGCCTTTGAGCAAATGCTCTTGGCCGGGCGCGGCGCTGGCGGCGAAGACGAAGGCGGGGCGGTGCAGCTTATCTTTAATCCGGCTGGCCACGATGCCAACCACGCCTTCGTGGAATTCAGGATCGAAGATGGCCACGCCTGATGGATGGCTATCGGGCGGCTCATCGTCTGCAAACATGTATTGCAGCGCGGCTTCGGCTTGCTCGCGCATGCCAGATTCGATATCGCGGCGCTCGCGGTTGATCGCGTCGAGCTGTTTGGCGAGTTCGTCAGTGCGGCTCGCATCGTCAGAGATCAGGCATTCGATGCCGAGTGTCATGTCACTCAATCTGCCAGCGGCATTGATGCGCGGGCCGAGCGCGAAGCCAAAATCAAAGGTGCTGGCAATCGGCATCTTGCGGCTGGCTGCTACAAAAAGGCTAGCTATTCCCGCAGGAGATATGCCGGCTCTCAGGCGCTTGATGCCTTGAGCGACGAGGCGGCGGTTGTTCGCATCGAGTTTGACCACATCGGCCACCGTGCCTAAAGCGACGATGGGCAGCAGGGCATCGAGCTTGGGCTGCGTGGCTTGTGTGAACACGCCGCGTTCGCGCAGCTCGGCACGCAGAGCGAGGAGCACGTAAAACATCACGCCCACACCCGCAATCGATTTGCTTTCAAACGTGCAGCCCGGCTGGTTCGGGTTCACGATCACATCAGCCAGCGGCAGCGTGTCGCCCGGCAGGTGATGGTCGGTGATCAAGGTTTGCAGGCCAAGCGCGGTAGCTCGCGCCACGCCTTCCACACTGGCGATGCCGTTGTCCACCGTGATCAGCATGTCTGCGCCTTGCGCCTTCACGCGATCGGCAATGGAAGCGGTGAGGCCATAGCCATCGACCACGCGATCCGGCACGAGGTAATTCACATGCTTGGCGCCCAGCAGCCTCAGGCCGCGCACGCCAGTGGCGCAAGCGGTTGCGCCATCGCAGTCGTAATCGGCAACGATGCAGAGCTTCTTATCTGCGGCAATCGCATCAGCGAGCAGCTTCGCAGCTTCCAAGCAGCCTTTCATCCCCGAGGGCGGCAGGAGCTTGGCGAGGCCATCGTCTAATTCCTCCAAACTTTGCACGCCACGCGCTGCATATAAGCGCGCGAGCAGCGGATGCACACCGGCTTGCTCCAACGCCCAACTGCTGCGAGGCGGCACATCTCTAACTATTAATTTCATAGCACTCCGCGCAGATTCTTTGCCGGCGACCGGCCTAAAAGACTTAAAAATTTATGTTTGAAACTCGGCGCGGCAGCCCAAACCGTGATCGCCGCCTTGTCGCCGCAAAGCGTCACACCGTAGTTGCGGCCCGCCGCTATCGCCTGCTCGCCTTCTGTTTGCCACTGCGCCAGCAAGCTGCGCCAAGCGCTTGCGTACGCGCTCTCGCTATGCTGGGCTTCTTGCAGCCGCGTATCGAGCTTGAGCGAACCCTTTGGCTGAGGCAGCGCGTCCAGAGTGCCCGCCCCATCCACCCAAAACGAATTCACCGTCGGCAGCCCCCGCGCTTGCCGCGCATTGCTGATCGGATGCGTGTAAAGCAGCATCTGCATCTCCGCCTGCAAACGGCTGAGTTTGAGCTGTTGCGGAAACTCCCCCGTATCAGGCAAAAAATCATTGATGCTGCGCCCCTGCACCCGCGCCAACGATGCGCATTCAAAATCAGCAAACTGCTCGCCCAGCGCCAGCCAGCGCGTGGCGCTGTGATATCTGAGCGTGATGCCATCTTGCTCAAAATAAGGCGCAATCAAAGCATGCAGCTCGCGCGATTCAGCATCCGAGAGCCGTAGGCGATCCACGGGTTGCATCACCATATCCGTCATGCCCACATCCAAATGGCAGGGATACAGCCAAGCGCAGGGCTGGGCTAAGGTCTGCGTCTCAAAAGCCGCCCATGGCACCGCGCCTTCGTCGCTCGGAATCTCCAGCGCCCGCGCATACGCAATTTCCCAAGGCAGGCTCAGCGAATCCTCATGCAGCTCAATGCGCTCCGCGGCCTCTTCTCGCCAAGCCGCAGGCAGCGAAAACGCCTCCACGCTCTGAGCGCCGATCTCAAAAGGCTGCAAACCGGCGGCGGGCACGATGATGTGGATAAAAGACATGCGGTGATTGTGGCATCTCCGAGGCGCTTGCTCGCCACGCCCGAACGTGAAAGCCTTCGTTGTTCAGACTCACCAGGCGGTAGGTGAGAGCGTTGACGCGTTGCTTACTCTGATTTTGATAGCGCCTTGCGCAGATTCTATGCCGGCTAAAAGTCAATTTAGCTTATGAATTGCGGTCGTTCAAGTTATTGGAATTGGCTTAACGCTACGTTAAGCTGCGCCGTATGGAACGAAGCGACTGGAGGGAAGCAACCGCAAGGTTGGCGTCTGCTTGAACAAAAAGTTAGGCCAGCGGTGTGTGCGAATGGGATTTCGCATCTGACTAATCGTAAGGATTGAGAGTACACAAAACTCGGGCAATGGCCGTATTCATATCCTATTTGGCCTATAGCTGCGCGAGGCTCTCATTTTCGCCTTTTCCTCGTTGCGCATGCTTTCGATTGAAATAAAGAGTTGAGGCTCTGGATCAACTTTTCCCTCCACAACTCGATGGCAGTGGATTGGCGCCTTCTTCCCATTTTCAGAAAGGTATGCGTGCGCAAGGCGATGAGCTTCAAGCAGTTGTTCATCAATGACCTTGGCACCTTGAGTTCTGGTCAGGATGCGTACAACTACTGCGACATCCAAGTCTTCGAAATAGACCACGTCGCGAAACTCCAGGAGTTTGTTACCTTGGAAACTAATCTTCTCGAGGAGCGTATCGATGCATGCTCCCACAGGGCGCTTCAATAGCCTGTCGTAGAACTCATCAAAGACCTTTTTACCAAAGCATGTGGCTGTAAAAAAAGCCAACCCCCCAACAATTTCAATTCCTGAAACTGCTGTTGGCTCTTGGCGCTTATAAAGCGTTGGATTATTTTTAAAAGATACAGAAGACTCTTCCCAATCATCATCTTTTAGAGCGCGCTCAATGGGTTCAAGTGCGTCAATGGCGGCACGTAAAAAATGCTGTTGCCCTTCCAAGCCGAACATGTATTTGTACTTGTCGATCATGCTTTTAACGTTCTATGTGAAGGCCTAACTCAATATAGGGCGACAGGTGTCTGTCCACCAATCACGGCTTTTGTCTCTGTAACATCGGTAGCAAAAACGCCCACCAAGCGGCTTGCAATATGGCTAGCCAGCGATATTTTGTATTCACGAGCAGTCACAACAAGTCCAGAAAAACCAGCACGCCTGTGTCCAAGTCAATTCGGCTGCTGGATCAGTTGCGGAAACAAATCCGTTGCCCGTACTATAGCCTGTGGAACGAAGTGGCTTACGTGTATTGGATGAAAAAGCTCATTTGTTTTCATCATGAGCGGCAGCCGCTCAACATGCGACCGAAACAGTCGAATCCTTTTGTGCGAAGGCCCGAGTAAGCAAACTAAAACAGGTAAGAAAACCGTACTTTTGAGCGTTTAAGGCTTCTGAGCAGCACGGGAAATACGCAGAGCCTTAGGAACGAAAGTCCACGGCTTTTCAGGTAAGTCGCGCAGCAGGCGAGCGGGTGTCAAGGCGTGGCTTACTCTCAATTCAATAGCGTTCTGCGCATATTCTATGCCGGCTAGAAGCACATTTTGTATGCAAATGGTTTGAGCTATACGGCTATAGGCTGTTAAACCGATGCATCACGGAACGCCCGCAATACCGTGTTGATGCGCGTCTGATAGCCGGCGCCTTGCGTTTTGAACCATTCGAGCACGTCTTGATCCACACGCAGCGAAATAGAGGCTTTGGCGGGCATGGGCTTCAGGCCCTTGCGAACCATGCCGCGAACAATGTGCCTAACGTCGGACTCTGGGTGTTCTGCCGACGTTTTTACTTTGGCTGCGCCAGACTTCAGGCTTGCCCAATCAGTTTTGGATTTCATTGAGGTAGATTTGCGACTCGCGCTTGGTTGCTTTTCGGAAAGAGATGACGCGGATTTCATGTTCAGTCTCCGTATGTACGATAGAAACAGTAATGCCAGCGAGCAAACCCAATGTCACGAAGCGCTGCTCGCCATAGGAGAAACGGTCATCCTCGAAAGTAAATGTCATGCCTTCAAAAACGCTGGCAGCGTCTAAGAAATCAAGACCGTGCGCTTTGATGTTTGCGGCACGTTTCGTTTCTGACCAATTAAACTCCATGTGGAAATTGTATATACGAAACGTATTGGCATCAAGCGTTTTTTCTTGTGAGCAAGTGAGGCTTGCTCAGAATCACCAAAGCGATGCCGCCAAGAATCGCCAGCGTTGCTAGCGCGAAGCGCAGGGTGATGGATTCGCCGAGCAGGGCGATGCCGCCCACGGCTGCGATCACGGGGACGCTGAGTTGAATGGTTGCGGCATTGGCGGCCCTCAGCGCGGGGACGACTGAATACCAAATGGCATAGCCCAAGCCGGAAGTGATGGCACCCGATGCCACGGCATAGCCAATGCCGGCGCTGTCTGCTTTGAAGTCTGAAAACATCAGGGCGCTCAAGAGCACGGCAAGCAGCGAGGCCCTAGAGAAGTTGCCAGCCGTCACGCGAGTGGCATCGCCAGCTCCTCTGCCGCGTATGGAATAAACGCCCCAAGCCATTCCAGCGATCAGCATCAAGGCCGAGCCAAGGAGCGGCGGGGCAGACAGGCCGGGAAGCAATAGGCCAATGAGCCCGCCAAACGCGAGCGCGAAGCCGAAAAGCTGTTGCTTTTTCAGGCGCTCGCCCTCCCACAAGCCATAGCCAATCATCGTCACCTGCACCGCGCCAAAGAGCATCAGCGCGCCCGTGGCCGCCGTGAGGCTGATGTAGGCAAACGAGAAGCCAGCGGCATAGGTAAACAAAGCCAGAGCAGACAACCAATTGCCGCTTCCTTGCCGATCACGCCCCAAAACCATCGTGATCGCCCAAAGCACCGCCGCGCCAGACGCCAGTCGAATCGATGTAAAGCTGGCAGCGTCGATGCCGGTATCTTTCAGCGCAATGCGGCAAAGAATCGAGTTACCCGCAAACGCTAGCATGGCTAGGGTGGTGAGAGCGGCTAGTCCGAGGGTTGGCATGAGGCATTGTCTGCGCTTTTGGTTGCTTAGTGATGTGGCAAACGCTTGAAATGAGCGCTTCAGCCCTCTGGCCGGCATAGAATATGCGCAGAGCGCTATTGAATTGAGAGTAGGCAGCGCACTATCGCGCAGGCAGCCAGCGAGCCGTCCGCAACCTAACGTGGCATGCCACAATCCAAACTTCATGAATTTACCTTACGAACTCGAAGTGGGCCTGCGTTATACGCGGGCGGGGCGGTCTTCTCGCTCTAATCGGTTTATCAGCTTTATCTCGGGGGTGTCGATGCTAGGCATTGCGCTGGGGGTGGCGGCGCTGATTATTGTGCTCTCGGTGATGAATGGCTTTCAGAAAGAGGTGCGGGATCGGATGCTTTCTGTCGTCTCGCATATCGAGGTGTTTGCGCCCGGTGGGGCATCGCTTCCTGATGCGGCGCGCACTTTGGCTGAGGTCAAGGCGCATCCGCAGGTGATTGGCGCTGCGCCTTTTATTGCGGCGCAGGCACTGGTGGCGCGGGGCGAGGATATGAAGGGGGCGATCATTCGTGGGATTGATCCGGATTTGGAGCCGCAAGTGACGGCAATTGCGGCCAGCAAGAAAGATGCTTCGGGCACGCAGGCGCTGCAAAGCTTATCGAAGCTGAAAAGCGGTGAATTTGGCATCGTGCTGGGCATTGAGCTGGCGCGCAATTTAGGTGCGCGCATGGGCGAGAAGGTGACGCTGATCGCGCCGGGCGGGCAAGTAACGCCTGCGGGCGTGGTGCCGCGCTTGAAGCAATTCACACTGGTGGATGTGTTTGATTCCGGGCATTACGAATACGACGCAACTCTGGCGATGGTGCATGTGGACGACGCGGCCAAGGTGTTTCGCTTGGAAGGGCCCACCGGCGTGCGCGTGAAGCTCAAGGATTTGCACGAGGCGCGATCAGTGGGCTCGGAGCTCGCAGTGAAGCTATCTGGCGGCGAAGTGGTGCGGGATTGGACGCGGCAAAACCGCACTTGGTTTGCCGCCGTGCAGCTGGAAAAACGCATGATGTTTATCATCCTCACCCTGATCGTGGCCGTGGCGGCGTTTAACCTGATCTCCACGCTGGTGATGACGGTGCAAGACAAGCGGGCTGATATTGCGATCTTGCGCACGCTGGGCGCATCGCCCACAAGCATCATGAAAATATTTGTGGTGCAGGGCGCTTTGGTGGGTGTGATCGGCACGTTCACTGGGCTATTCCTCGGGCTGCTCGTGGCTTTCAATATTGATGTGATCGTGCCGTTTTTAGAGAGCGTGTTTCGCGCGAGCTTTCTGCCGCGCGATGTGTATCTGATCAGCCAAATGCCGAGCGACCCGCAGTGGGCAGACATCATGCCGGTGGGCGTGATCTCACTTGTGCTCGCGTTTGCCGCAACTTTGTATCCGAGCTGGCGGGCGAGCCGCGTGAATCCGGCGGAGGCTCTGCGTTATGAGTAACACCATCGAAATCACCGATTTTTTAACTTCTCCGTTCGGGTTGAGCCTGTCGAAACCCCTTCGACAAGCTCAGGGTGAACGGTTTTACCGTGAAGCTCTTTCATGACCGATTTAGTGATCGATGCTCAGGGCATCACCAAGCGCTTCCAAGAAGGCCCGCTGGACGTGACCGTCTTGCAAGGCGTGGATCTGCAAGTGAAAAAAGGCGAAACGCTCGCCATCGTCGGCGCATCCGGCTCGGGCAAAAGCACGCTCTTGCACTTGCTAGGCGGGCTAGACGCGCCCACCGCAGGCCGCGTGCAGCTCATGGGCAAGGATTTCGCAGCGATGACGCAAGCGGAGCAGGGCGCTTGGCGTAATCAGCAGCTGGGCTTTGTGTATCAATTCCATCATCTGCTGCCTGAATTCAGCGCCTTAGACAACGTGGCCATGCCCATGCGGATTTCTAAGGCATTTTCAAGGCAAAAACAGCAAATCGCCGGCATAGATATTGCGCAAACAGCTACCAAAATGCTAGCAGACGTGGGGCTGGCGCACCGCTTGCACCATCGCCCTGCTGAGCTCTCCGGCGGCGAGCGCCAGCGCGTGGCGATTGCCCGGGCTTTGGTGATGCGCCCGGCTTGCGTGCTTGCTGACGAGCCCACCGGCAACTTGGATCGATCCAGCGCAGGCACCGTCTTTGAGCTGATGCTGGAGCTGGCGCAAACCCAGGGTACGGCCTTCATTCTCGTGACACACGACGAGAGCTTGGCCGCCAAATGCAACAGATTGCTCAGGCTGGATGCAGGGCGCTTGAGCTGATTCTCATTGGCTTTGTTGCACAAATGTGACATCCAAAAAAGCCTCCAAGAGCACATCTAGGAAGGCTTGTAACAGGCTTGTAGCTTATATTGCCTGCTTCAACTTTCGGAGCTAAAAAATCATAGCAGCGGCGCGGGCTTACGCTGGCCAGTTGATGAGACTTTGCATGTTTTCCCAGATTGGAGTAAATTCTCATGCTGGGCATCACAAAACCCACGTAACTCTATTGATTTGAATGGAAAAAATTCTTCCGCCTCTACCAGCCAAACGCTACTTCACGATCGGTGAGGTCAGCGAGCTCTGCGACGTCAAGCCGCATGTGCTGCGCTATTGGGAGCAAGAATTTGCACAGCTCAAGCCGATGAAGCGGCGCGGCAATCGCCGCTACTACCAGCACCATGAAGTGCTCATGATCCGCCGCATCCGCGATCTGCTCTACGATCAGGGCTTCACCATCAGCGGCGCACGCAACAAGCTCCATGAGCTCATCCAGGCAGAGCGCGATAAGCGCAAAGCCGGAGAAGTGATGCTCGATGGCGTGGATGAGTTTGCAGACGATTCAGAAAGCGAATTCGCTGCGAGCGATTTTGATGCGGCAGAGGCGCATGAAGCAGGCGAGCCGCGTGGCATTGATTTGGGCGCGAGCGACACCATTCATGTGCCGTTGCGCCAGCTTCGCCGCGAGCTTTTTGAGATTCGCGAGCTGCTAGCGGCTTGAGTCTCGCCTTGTGGCTGCTGCGCAGTCTGCAAGCGGCTTGCTGACTGCCTCTCCCGCCGAATTACTCTGCGCTGGCCACAGTGTTGCCTGCAGGGCGCAGGCCAGCGCTGGTCAACGCGGATTTGGTGCCTGCGCTCAGGTTGCCTGCATCAAACAGTTTTTTCAGCTTGGCCTTGGTCTCAGCGTTGACCGAGCTGTGCACCAGCAGTTGCTTTGTGGGGAAGCCGCCAACGGGTGTCGCCAAGCCGCCGGCTGTCTTCCAAGCGTTGATCGTCTCTCTGTCCACAACCAAGGCTGCTTCCGCTTGGCCGGCTTGGAGCATGCTGAGCTTCAAATCCGCATAGCGCACGTGCTTGAATTGCACCGTGCTCACATCCACGCCTTGTTTACTGAGCCACAGCTTGGTGGCCGCGCTCACATAGCCGCCTTGCTTGCCAACAATCACGCGCTTGCCAGACAATTCTTTGGGCGTGTCGATGGCCGAGCCTTTGCTTGATAGCAGGGTTAAGCGCTCATTGGTGGTCATGTCAAAGGTGGCGATAGGGGTGTATTCGCCGCTGGCGCGGATGGCATTGGCCGCATGCGTTTGGGTCAAGATCAGAGCTGGATTTTGGCTCGCATAAGAAGCCACTAGGCCATCTACAGCGTCAACGCTCAAGCGCACATCTTTCATGGCACCGCTGCTGCGAATGGCATTGCCCAAGGGCTCAAAGGCGCTCATCACGAGCGGGAGGTTGGTTTTAGAGTTTTTCTCGATACCAATGCGAAATTCTTCAGCGCTTGCTGTAACGCACACCAGACTCAAAAGAAGGGCTGGCAGGGTGGCTTGGTAGGAAAACATGGCAAATCCTTGATGCAAAAGCAATAAATATTGCATTGTGGAGAGACAAATTAGAGTTAGCAAATGTAAATTCGCATTCACCTACGACGGGGTAGGATGTCTCTCCTGTGAAACTGTCAGCGAAATGGGCTGCGTTCCTTGAGATGGTGCACATATTCCCCAATCCCATTCGTCTCGCGCACCAAAAAGCGGCTTACGGCGTCAGCAAACTGCGGATGCGCCAGCCAATGCGCGCTGCGGGTGACGACGGGCAGCAGGCCGCGCGCCATCTTATGCTCCCCCTGTGCGCCGCCTTCGAAGCGGTCAAATCCATGTTCGATGCACCACTGCAAGGGCTGGTAATAGCAAGCTTCAAAGTGCAGGCTGTCCACACGCTCGATGGCGCCCCAGTAGCGGCCATAAGCGACTTTTTTTGATGCTTTTTGGCTGTTTGCCGGCATAGAATCTGCGGGAGCAGCTATCAAATCAGGAGCATCTTGAATGGCAATCAGGCTGCATGCTATGGGGCGGCCCGCGCGCTCGGCGATGAAAAGCAGCCAATTTTCCGGCATCGTCTCTCGCATGCCTTGGAAAAATTCGCGGGTGAGATAGGGCGGGTTGCCATGCTCCAAATAGGTGCGCTCGTAGCAAATGTAGAAAAAGTCCCAATCCGTGATGGAAATCTCTTTTCCGTGACTCCAGCGCCACGCCACACCTGCTTCGCTAACCTTTCGGCGCTCAGCGCGGATTTTTTTGCGTTTGTCTTGGGCGAGGCTGGTGAGGTAGGCATCGAAGTCTTTGTAGTTTTCATTCGACCAGTGGAATTGCACCGTTTCGCGCAGCATGAGCTTTTCATCGGTGGCGATGGCTTGATCGGCTTCAGAGGCAAAGAGTGCATGCAAAGAAGAGGCTTCTACTTGCTCACAAAATGAGAGCACCTCGCGCAGTAAACATCCCAGCAAGTAGCCGTTTTTGCCTAAAAGGCGGGTTCCAGGCACGGGTGTGAAGGGCACGGCCATCGTGGCCTTCGGGTAATAAGCTAGGCCATTTTCCTGATAAGCCCTTGCCCAGGCCCAGTCAAACACATATTCGCCATAGGAATGCGTTTTGAGATACAGGGGGCAGGCGGCGAGCAGCTCTTTGCCATCTGCCGCATACAAGGCCACAAAGCGCGCATCCCAGCCGGCATCGACCACCGCTGAGCCTGAGGTCTGCATGGCAGCCAAATATTCATGGCGCATGAAAGGCGTGGGCGCATCGCTGGCTGCGAGCAGAGCGTTCCACTGCGCTGCATCAATCTCTAACAGCGAGCTGTGGATGCGGGTGACATAATCCTTTGTAGTCATTGAGTTAATTTGTTATGAGCTTGAATATCTGCGTTGCCCAATTAAACCTGACCGTGGGAGACCTTGCAGGCAACGCCGCAAAAATCATCGCATCTGCCCGCCAGGCCTATGCCAAAGGCGCGCGCTTGGTGATCACGCCGGAGCTTTCCATCTGCGGTTATCCGCCGGAGGATTTGCTGTTGCGCCCGGCGTTTATGGCGGGTTGTGATGAGGCTGTGCAGCGTGTGGCCGCTGAGCTTGCGGATTTGGAAGGCTTGCATGTGATCGTTGGGCATCCCCACGAACCGGTTGGGGGCACAGGCGTGCGCGGCAAAAGCGTGAGCGTGCAAAAGCGGCACAACGCGGCTTCTGTGATCTCCGAAGGCCGCAAGATCGAAACCTATGCCAAGCGTGAGCTGCCGAATTACCAAGTGTTTGATGAGCGCCGCTATTTCGCGCCGGGGCAGGGCAGCTGTGTGTTTCAAGTTGATGACGTGTCGATAGGTTTGCTGATCTGCGAAGACGCTTGGTTTGAAGAGCCGGCAGAGCTGGCCAAAGAGGCGGGCGCTGAGCTGCTGGTGGTGATCAATGCTTCGCCTTGGCATGTGGGCAAAGGAGCTGAGCGAGAAGCTCAGATGCGCGATCGTTGCCTAGCCACTGGTTTGCCGCTGGTGTACGCGCATTGCGTGGGCGGGCAGGATGAGATCGTGTTTGAAGGGCGCTCGTTTGCCTTGGATGCGGAGGGCGATGTGATGGGGCGGGCGGCTTCGTTTGTGGAGAGCTCTTTTTTCATCGAGATTTCTAAGCAAACCAGCCAGTTTGGTGGCTTAGATTCTGCGCGAGCAGCTATTGAATTAGTAGCAGATATTGCGCCCGAAACCACGGCTGAAGAAGACCTGTGGCATGCTTTGGTGCTCGGCGTGAGAGATTACGTGGGTAAAAACGGCTTCCCCGGCGCATTACTTGGCCTCTCTGGCGGCATCGATTCCGCCTTGGTGTTAGCCATCGCCGTTGATGCCCTCGGCAAAGACAATGTGCGTGCCGTGATGATGCCTTCGCCCTACACGGCAGACATCTCTTGGATCGACGCACGCGAGATGGCCAAGCGTTTAGCCGTGCGCTACGACGAGCATTCCATCCTCCCGATGTTTGAAGCCTTCAAAGCCACGCTAGCTGGCGAATTCAAAGGCCGCGCAGAAGACACCACCGAGGAAAACATCCAAGCCCGCATACGCGGCACGCTGCTGATGGCGCTTTCCAACAAATTCGGCGCGATCGTGCTCACCACTGGCAACAAAAGCGAAATGGCCACCGGCTATTGCACGCTCTATGGCGACATGGCCGGCGGCTTCGCAGTGATCAAAGATTTAGCGAAGACCACCGTCTTCAAACTCTGCCAATGGCGCAACTTGCACGATCCGTATGGCACGCGCGCGAACCCGATCCCTGAGCGCATCATCACCCGCCCCCCCAGCGCCGAGCTGCGCGCCGACCAAAAAGACCAAGACAGCCTGCCGCCCTACGACATCCTCGACGCGATCCTCGAGCGCTACATGGAAAACGACCAAAGCATCGAAGAGATCATCGCCGCCGGTTTCCCGCGAGCAGATGTCGAACGCGTCACCCGCCTCATCAAACTCAACGAATACAAACGCCGCCAAGCGCCACCCGGCATCCGCGTCACGCACAGGAGCTTTGGCAAGGATTGGCGATATCCGATTACTTCGAAGTTTCGGGCTTGATGTACCGCTTCTTCGCTTCGGTCAAACGCCCGCCAGAGCAGCCGGGGCGGATGGCTCCATGTCCTCCGGCGGCGTTCAGGGTTGTTTTGTTTTCGGGTAGCTGAATGCGCCGCCTCCCCCTTTACTTGCGCCATCCGCCCCGACTACTCTGACGGGCTTAGCACGAGGGAAAATGTTGGCACGATATCAGAACCATGCCCGTGTGATGCGGCTTTGTGTCTGGCGCAAGTAAAGGGGGAGGCGGGGCAACAAAGTTAACCGAAGAAAAGCAGCGCCAATCCCCGCCGGAGGACATGGAGCCAGACGCAAAGCCGCATCGCACGGGCGGCCACCCCAAGCCACAGATAGGGTGCGGCAATTCCCCCGATATTGCCGCATCAACCAGCGACAGTTGCCCGCTGCCTGACCGCCTCATACAAACAAACAGCACTCGCCACAGACACATTCAAGCTCTCGACCGCGCCAAGCATGGGGATACGCACCAGTTCATCGCAGGTTTTTTTTGTCAAAGCGCGCATGCCAGGGCCTTCTGCACCGAGCACCAAGGCCACAGGCCCTTTGAGATCGATCTCGTGGATGGTTTTCTCGGCATCTTCACTCGTGCCAATCACCCAAATGTTGCGTTCTTTGAGCTCGCCTAGTGTGCGGGCCAAGTTCGTCACCATCAGATAGGGCACGGTCTCAGCTGCGCCACTTGCCACTTTGGCGACGGTGGCATTGATGCCCACGGCGTGATCTTTCGGGGCAATCACAGCATGCGCGCCCGCGCCATCAGCCACGCGCAGGCAAGCGCCGAGGTTGTGGGGGTCGGTCACGCCATCGAGCACGAGCACGAGGGGCGCTTGTTTGGTTTGTGCGGCTTCGAGCTGGTCGAGCACGTCATCCACCGAGCGGGCTTGGATCAGCGGGTTCACCACGGCCACCACGCCTTGATGCATCATGCCGCCGCACATGCGCGTGAGGCGCGCGCCATCGGATTCGATGAGTTTGAGGCCGGGCGTGGCGTTGGCGGCTTCTTTGGCGCGATCCTGAAACTGCTTCATCCGGGCATCGCGCCGCGTCACGTCGATATGCAGCTCAAGAATGGAGGGGGCGGCGGTTTTGAGGCGCACGCCTACGGCATGAAAGCCGTAGAGAATTTTGTTGGAATTTGACATTGGCTCGATTATCCGCTCCAGTGGCCCCCAAAACCCAGTGCCGGCGAGCATCTTGTTAGTGGCAGCTAACCATGCTATAATTTAGGGCTCTGCGGAATTCGCTGCGGAGTTAACTCAATTCATGAGGTCTCATATGTACGCGGTCGTAAAAACCGGTGGCAAACAATACAAAGTTGCTGCTGGCGAAAAATTGAAAATAGAACAGATTGCTGCGGACGTGGGTCAGGAAATTGTGCTGGACGAAGTGTTGGCTGTCGGAAACGGCGATCAACTCAAGATCGGCACACCTGTCGTCGCGGGTGCATCAGTCAAAGCCACAGTCGTGGCGCAAGGTCGGCACGATAAAGTGCGCATCTTCAAGATGCGTCGTCGTAAGCACTACCAAAAGCGTCAAGGTCATCGTCAAAACTTCACCGAAATCGAGATCAGCTCGATCATCGGTGCTTAATCTGGAGGCACACTGAAATGGCACAGAAAAAAGGCGGCGGCTCGACGCGAAACGGGCGTGATTCACAGCCCAAAATGCTTGGCGTAAAAGCCTTTGGTGGCGAACTGGTCTCGGCCGGCTCCATCATCGTGCGCCAGCGCGGCACCAAGTTCCACCCCGGTGTGAACGTCGGTATCGGCAAAGACCACAGCTTGTTTGCTCTGGTCGATGGCCACGTGGGCTTCACCCACAAAGGCGCTCTGAACAAGCACACCGTGACCATCACGGCAGCTGCTTAAAGCTCCTTGCTCCCAAAAAGCCCCGCTTGCCGGGGCTTTTTTAATACCAAGACAAAAGTCCGGACGCAGAAGACGCAGAGGTTACGCAAAAGACGCAAAAAAGAAAAATGCAAGCAGGAATGCAATCCTCTTGAATTCACATCCTTCTTGTTTTTTGGTGTTTTTTGGTGTTTTTTGGTGTTTTTTGCGTTTTCTGCGTAACCTCTGCGTCTTCTGCGTCCGGTGTTGAATTTTCTTTACACTCCAACCAACCATGAAATTCGTTGACGAAGCCTTTATTGATATTGCCGCCGGTGATGGGGGCAATGGCTGCGTCTCGTTTCGGCACGAGAAATACAAAGAATTTGGCGGCCCCAATGGTGGTGATGGTGGGCGCGGCGGCAATGTGTATGCGGTAGCTGACGACAATCTGAACACGCTAGTGGATTACCGCTTCGCGCGCCGCTACGATGCCAAGCGCGGCGAAAACGGCATGGGCTCGGATATGTTCGGCGCGGCAGGTGACGATATCGTGCTGAAAATGCCTGTGGGCACGATCATCTCCGATGCTGAGACAGGCGATGTGATCATGGAGCTGCTGGAGGTAGGCGAGCAGCGCCTGCTGGCCAAAGGCGGCGACGGTGGCTACGGCAACATGCGCTTCAAAAGCTCGATCAACCGTGCGCCGCGCCAGAAAACGCCGGGCGGCATTGGTGAGCGCAAAGAGCTCAAGCTGGAATTGAAAGTGCTGGCTGATGTGGGGCTGCTGGGCATGCCCAATGCTGGCAAATCCACGCTGATTGCCTCAATCTCCAATGCACGCCCGAAGATTGCGGATTATCCATTTACCACGCTGCACCCGAATCTCGGCGTCGTGCGCGTTGGCCCGGAGCAGAGCTTTGTGGTGGCTGATGTGCCGGGCTTGATTGAAGGCGCGAGCGAAGGCGCAGGCCTTGGGCATCAATTCCTGCGGCATTTGCAGCGCACGCGATTGCTGCTACATGTGATTGATATGGCGCCGTTTGATGATGCAGTTGATCAAGTGGCGCAGGCCAAAGCGATTGTGGGCGAGCTGAAAAAATACGACGACGAGCTGTATGCCAAGCCGCGTTGGCTGGTGCTCAATAAGCTCGATATGGTGCCTGAGGCTGAGCGCGAAGCTCGGGTGAAGGATTTTGTGAAGCGTTATCGCACAGCGCTCAAGATCAAAGCCAAAGATGCGCTACCAGTATTTGAGATTTCTGCGCTTGCACGCCAAGGATTAGAGCCGCTCACGCGCGAAATTTATCGCCACGTGAAAAGCGTGCATGATGCGAGCAAGGCGCCGGTGGATGTGGATCCGCGTTTTGCAGAGCAACCGTAAACACTCTTAAAATAGTAGCAGGCCGCGCAGATCCTGCGCCAGCAAACTGCTCAAAAGCTATTCAAAATGCTCGAAATCAACGCTTCTATCGATGCCCAGCAAACGCTCCGCAAAGCGCGGCGCATTGTGGTGAAAGTGGGATCGAGCCTCGTGACGAACGAAGGCCGAGGCCTGCATGAGGAAGCGATTGCGCAATGGTGTGAGCAATTGGCGGCTTTGGTCAAAGATGGCCGCGAAGTAGTGATGGTCTCTAGCGGCGCGATTGCAGAAGGTATGAAGCGGCTGGGCTGGGCGACTCGGCCTAAGGATGTGTCTCAACTGCAGGCCGCCGCTGCCGTAGGGCAAATGGGCTTGGTGCAGATGTATGAAACCAAGTTGCGCCAGCAGGGCTTGGGCAGTGCGCAAGTGTTGCTCACCCATGAAGATTTGGCGCATCGCGAGCGCTATCTGAATGCTCGCTCTACGCTACTCACGCTGCTTTCTCACAAAGTGATTCCCGTCATCAACGAGAACGACACGGTGGTCAATGACGAAATCAAGTTTGGCGATAACGATACGCTGGGTGCGCTCGTGGCCAATCTCGTGGATGCAGACCTTTACGTGATCCTCACCGATCAAAAAGGCCTCTACACCGCTGATCCGCGCAAAGATCCCGCCGCAGAATTTGTACACACCGCGCAAGCAGGCGATGCTGCTTTGGAGAAGATGGCCGGCGGCGCAGGAAGCAGCATTGGCAAAGGCGGCATGATCACCAAAATCCTCGCAGCCAAGCGCGCTGCCGGCTCAGGCGCGAGCACCGTGATCGCTTGGGGAAGGGAGCCGAATGCTTTGATTCGTTTGATGCAGGGCGAGCTGATCGGCACGCTGCTGCTCGCGCAAACGGCCAAGCAGCAAGCGCGCAAGCAATGGATGGCCGATCATTTGCAGTTGGCCGGCAGCGTGATTGTGGATGAGGGTGCAGCTCAGCGTTTAGCGGGAGGCAAGGTCAGCCTGCTGCCCGTGGGCATGACTGCTGTGCAAGGTGATTTCTCTCGCGGCGACGTGATTGCGATTGTCGATGCGCAAGGCGCTGAGATCGCGCGCGGTTTGGCCAACTATGCGGCTGCAGAAGCAAGGCTGATTTGTCGAAAAAGCTCGGGTGAGTTTGAGGCTCTGCTCGGCTACACAGCTGAAGCCGAGATGGTGCACAAAGATAACTTGGTGCTTAAAAGCAGCTAAATTCTTACTGCCGAGCCGTCACGCCAGCATTTAACTTGCGCGCTGCATCAGCCGCAGAAGAGGGCGGCGCAGCGCCATCACACATGCCACCACGAGCCAATGTTTCTGGATGCCGCGATGCGCCTGTTTGGCGAAGCGATGTCCAGCTCGTGTCGCTGGCGTTCACCCAGCCGCTGCTGGGGTTGTGCCGCGCATAGCGGCGGAATTCCGCTTTGTTGCAGCGGATGCCTTCATACATCGCGTTCACCACGCCGCTACTCGATTGCGCCACGACCACATAGCGCACGATGCCATCATTCGTGATTTTGATCGTGGCTGGATCCACGCCCCACTTGAGCTGCGATTGTGCTGACATTTCCACCGGCACGAGGCGCTTGAGATCAAAGGCTGGCGGCGGTGGCACTTCGGTCTCTTTCCAATCAGGATCGTCGGCAACAAACTGAGCGCTGGCCAAGCCGGCGGCAAAGCAGAGCAGGGCAATGGCTAAAAATCGTTTATTCATGGTGATGCTTGCCCAGATCATCATGGGCATCGTGATGCTCGTCATGCGGATGATGCGGCACAAAGGCTTGGGCCGGATCTTGCTCGTAATGTTCCGTAGGGTGCGGATCGAAGCTTGCGCCAGGGGGCAGCTCCATCTCCATCGGGCGAGAGTTGCGCTCGCGCCCCATGCCAGAGCCGCCGTTAAAAGGGCTGAGATTGCCATAGGGCCGGCGGCGCTGGCTCGGCTGCTCAAACACCAAATCCGCAGGTTGGCTGTTGCGCGCCTCTCGGTCAGCATCCCGAGAAAAATCTCTCTGCCAACGATGATCGCCTACCGGTAAATAGCGCGAAAGCTCATTCAAAGCCATTTTGTAGACGCCGCGTTTGAACTCCACCACCAAATCCAGCGGTACCCAATAATCATTCCAACGCCAAGCGTCGAACTCAGGATGATCGGTTGCGCGCAGGTTCAAATCCCAGTCGTGGCCGACCAGTTGCAGCAAAAACCAAATTTGCTTTTGACCACGGTAATGGCCACGCGCTTCACGCTTGATAAAGCGATCAGGCACCTCATAGCGCAACCAGTCGCGTGTCCGCGCCACAATCCGCACGTGCTCGGGCTTGAGGCCCACCTCTTCGTGCAGCTCGCGAAACATCGCTTGCTCCGGGTTCTCCCCCCGGTCGATGCCGCCTTGCGGAAACTGCCAGGAATGGGTGCGTATCCGCTTGCCCCAAAACACCTGGTTTTTCTGGTTGAGCAAGATGATGCCGACATTGGGGCGAAAGCCGTCCCGGTCAAGCATAATCAACTCCAATTTTTAAACTGAAACCATTATGCACGGCTTGCCTTGTTTTGCAAGACTTGTCACTGCTCTTGTTTCAATTTCTCCTTATTTTTGATTAGCCTAAAGACGTATGAAAGCCAGCCAGTTCCTCATCACCACCCTCAAAGAAGCGCCCGCCGATGCAGAGATCGCCAGCCACCAACTCATGACGCGCGCCGGCATGATCAAAAAGCTCGGCGCGGGCATCTACACCTACATGCCCATGGGCTTGCGCGTGATCCGCAAGGTGGAAGCTATCGTGCGTGAAGAGATGAATCGCGCTGGCGCGATTGAATGCACGATGCCTGTGATTCAGCCGGCGGAGCTGTGGAGCGAGAGCGGCCGCTTTGAAAAAATGGGCCCTGAGCTGCTGCGCCTGAAGGATCGGCATGATCGCGATTACATCGTGCAGCCTACCAGCGAAGAGGTGATCACCGATGTGGCGCGGCAAGAGTTCAAAAGCTACAAACAGCTGCCCAAAAACCTCTACCAAATCCAAACCAAATTCCGCGACGAACGCCGCCCGCGCTTTGGCTTGATGCGTGGACGCGAGTTCATCATGAAGGATGCGTATTCCTTTGATCGTGATGAAGCCACCGCAAAAGCCAGCTACCAAATCATGGCCGATGCCTATCGCAAGATTTTTGATCGCTTTGGCTTGCGCTATCGTGCCGTGGCCGCAGACAGCGGCGCGATTGGTGGCGATCTCTCGGAAGAATTCCAAGTGATTGCAGCCACAGGTGAAGACGCGATCATTTATTGCCCTAATTCGGATTACGCGGCCAACATCGAGAAAGCCGAAAGCTTGGCTCCTGGCGCGCGCCCTGCTGCAAGTAAGCCGATGACCAAAATTCCCACGCCCGGCAAAGCCACTTGCGAACACGTAGCTGCTTTGCTCAATGTGCCTTTGCAGACCACCGTGAAATCCCTCGTGCTCGCTACCGATGAGCTCAATGACAAAGGCGAAGTCGTCAAGAGCCAAGTCTGGCTCCTGCTCGTGCGCGGCGATCATTCGCTGAATGAGACCAAGGCCAACAAAGTGCCCGGCCTCAACCCCTTCCGCTTCGCCACTGAGGCCGAGATCGTCGATCATTTCGGCTGCAAGCCCGGCTACCTCGGTCCGCTCAACATGAAAAAGCCCGTGAAGATCGTGGCCGACCGTGAAGTGGCCGCCATGGCCGATTGGATCTGCGGTGCGAACGAGGTGGACTATCACATCACCGGCGTGAACTGGGGCAGAGATTTGCCCGAGCCAACGCTTGTCGCCGACATCCGCAACGTCGTCGAAGGCGATCCATCGCCCGATGGCAAAGGCGCATTGGCGATAGAGCGCGGCATCGAAATCGGCCACGTCTTCTACCTCGGCACGAAATACAGCAAGGCCATGAACGCCACGTTCTTAGACACCGATGGCAAACCCAAGCCCTTCGAGATGGGCTGCTACGGCATCGGCATCACCCGCCTGCCAGCCGCTGCCATCGAGCAAAACCACGACGACAAAGGCATCATCTGGCCAGACGCACTCGCGCCTTTCACGGTCGTCATCTGCCCCGTCGGCGCAGACCGTTTCCCCAACGTCAAAGAAGCCAGTGATGCGATCTACACCGAGCTGCTCGCCAAAGGCGTGGACGTGATCCTAGACGACCGAGGCGAGCGCCCCGGCGCCATGTTCGCCGACTGGGAGCTCATCGGTGTGCCTCACCGCATCACAGTCGGCGATAAGAGCCTGAAAGACGGGCAAATCGAATACCAGCATCGCAGAGACGCAGCGGCTAGCCGAATCGCTATGGCCGATGCCGTGGCGCATGTCGTGAGCCAGTTGAAAGCCTAAAGCGAAAATGGGGTCAGATCACAATTCAGGACAACAACCTAACCGGAGCAAGGCAGAGCACAGCCGAAATTGTGCTCTGACCCCATTTTCGCGTGCCTCCGAAGCGAAAAAGTCTGAAGATTTCAAACAAAACCGTCGCCTAGCCGGCATAAATATTGCGCGAGGCGCTACTCTTTTAATAGCATCTAATTTTGTTCCTAGTGTTGCGTTTGCCGGCCGCCAACTCGAAGAACCCCTAGCCGATTCCGTCCGAGGCGCCCTAAGCGCAGCCATCTCCAGCAGCGCCCCGCCCATACCCGAGTTCAACAATACCGAAAGCCGTTTGCAATATCTGCGCTGGCTCGGCGAAATGAGCACCCGGCTCAAAAAGAAGAAAACCGATTTCGAAACAAGGAAAGAATTTCTCCAAACCGTCTGGTATGAATCAAAGAGAGCGGGCCTTGATACTTCATTGGTCCTCGGCCTCATTCAAGTCGAAAGCGCCTTCCGCAAACACGCCATCAGCGTGGTCGGCGCACGCGGCTACATGCAAATCATGCCTTTCTGGGCGCGCGTGATCGGCGACGGCGATGCCAGCAAGCTCTTCCATATGCAAACCAACATCCGCTTCGGCTGCGTCATCCTGCGTCACTATCTTGAGCGCGAACGCGGCGACACCTTTATGGCGCTGGGCCGTTACAACGGCAGTCGTGGCAAACCGCAGTATCCGAATGCAGTATATGCAGCGCAAAAGAATTGGCTTTGGTCAGAAAAGATGTGAGCGTGCCCTTTAAATGATGATTTCTACTCAATCACTGAGCCAGCGCCTGGCGCATTTTGCTGATCAACTTCCTGAAACAGGCTTGAGCGTTGGCGAGCTGGTCAAGCAGCTTGGGCGCGAGGGGCTGCTCCTGCTTTGCGTCGTGCTGAGCTTGCCGTTTTTACTTCCTGTATCGATCCCGGGCGTAAGCACGATATTCGGCCTGCTGATCTTATTTATCGGTGTGGCTGAGACGCTGCGCATGCCAATTTGGCTGCCAGGCAAAGTGGCGGGCTATTCGCTCACGCGCGAGCGGCTGCAAGATATTTTGAGGCTCGGTGCGAAATGGGTGCAGCGCTTGGAAAAGCTCGCCCGCGCGCGCATGGCTTGGCTCACGAGCGCTGCGATGGAGCGCTTCAATGGCGCGATGCTGGTGTTGGCCGCTGCTCTCCTCATGATGCCGCTGGCCATCATTCCGTTTTCCAACACGCTGCCTGCGCTCGCTTGCATCTTTCTTGCCGTGGGTATGCTGAGCAAAGATGGTTTGTGCATCCTGCTGGGCTACTTGTTTAATCTGGTGTCTGCCCTGTATTTCAGCCTGATTTTTGTATTGGGTGCAGCCGTGGTGCTCAAATACTTGGGGCCTTATTTGCCGAGTTGGGCAACGGGCTTTATGGGCTAGGCTCATCAAGCAAAAAAGCGCGGTAACAACCGCGCTTTTTTTGGTGGAAACAGAGAAGCTTCAGCCGTTAATCACCTGCTGCAATTCCCCATTCTCATACATCTCCATCATGATGTCTGAGCCGCCGACGAATTCGCCTTTGACGTAGAGCTGGGGGATGGTAGGCCAGTTGCTGTATTCCTTGATGCCGGCGCGGATTTCGGCGTCGTCGAGCACGTTCACCGTGGTGATGCCTTTGGTGTCTACGCCCACGGCTTTCAAGATTTGCACGGCGCGGCCGGAGAAGCCGCACATGGGGAAGCTGGCGCTGCCCTTCATGAAAAGCACGATGTCGTTGCCTTTGACGATGCTGTCGATGCGGGTTTGGGTGTCGCTCATGGGTTTCTTTCTAGTCGCAAAACAAAAATATGATGCTGAGATTATCCCAAATTGAAGGCGATACCGCGCTGCTGGGATAATTCAGGCTTAAACCGACATTTCCTTCCGACCTTTCTCCCCGAGCTTTATGAAAATCGAAAAAAACACCGCCGTCACTATTCGCTACACCGTCTCTGAGCCCTCTGGCAAGCTGCTGGAGCAAAGCAAAGCGCCCACCGCCTACCTGCATGGCGGCTATGGCAATACCTTCGAGGCGATTGAAGCCGCGCTAGAAGGCCAGGAGGCCGGCTACAAAACCAGCCTCACGCTCACGCCGAGCCAAGCCTTCGGCGAGCGCGATGAGACTTTGGTGCAAGAGATTCCTAAGAGCGAATTCCCTCCAGGTGTAAAAGTAGGCGGCCAGCTGCGCGGGCGTACAGCCGATGGCCGCGAGGCAATTTTCAATGTGATGAAAATCAAAGGCCCCATCGTGATGCTTGATGGCAATCACCCGCATGCCGGCAAGACGCTGCGCTTTGATATTTCAGTCGTCAGCGTGAAAGCGGCCAGCGAAGAAGAAATCTCCCATGGCCATGTGCATGGGGAGCATGGGCATCAGCATTGATGCTTTTTTATAAGAAAAATGGTCGATGGCCGGCGTATTGACTGCGCAAGGCGCTATTAAATTTATAGTATTCTCGCGCCAGAGCAACGATCCAATCCCCCCAAATCGTGGCGAGTGATGGCGTCCACAAACCCGTTAACAGACAACAAACCGCACACACGCTCAGCCTGATCGTAGCCATGCTCTAGCAGCAGATGGCCGCCCGAGGGCAGATGCGAAGATGCATTCGTAATGATGCTGCGGAGCGCGTCTAGCCCATCTTTGCCGCTGGTCAGCGCCATCGCAGGCTCGTGCTTCAATGCCGCTAGGTGTCGATCACCTTGCGCAATGTAAGGCGGGTTGGACACGATCAGATCAAACACCTGGCCTTCGAGCGCAGAAAACCAATGCGGATCGCGCACATTCGTTTGCACAAAACGCACGGGCAGCTCAAGCGCTGCGGAGTTGGCCGCTGCTATAGCCAAAGCCTGCGCAGAAGCATCCGTGGCCGTAACTTGCGCCAAGGGCCGCTGGGCGCGAATAGCCAAAGCCACTGCGCCGCTGCCCGTGCCCAAATCAAGCACTTTGAAAGGTTCATCCAGCGGGATCAATTCAAGTGCCCAATCCACCAAAGTCTCGGTGTCATCGCGCGGGTCAAGCACGGCGGGGCTGATCTTCAGCTGCAAGCCATGAAACTCCTTGCTACCCACGATGTAAGCCACCGGCACACCGCTCTGGCGCTGCATCACAGCATCCTGCCAGCGCTGCACCAGCTCATCTTTGAGCAAGTCTGCCTCATGCGTGAGCAGCCATGCGCGATCATGCGTTGCGCGGCCACAAGCATGCAGCATCAGGTAATGCGCCTCATGCCGCGGCAGGCCTTGGGCTGTTGCACCTTTGAGCAGGGAGGTGATCGTGGGCATGGTTTAGATTTTAAAGGAGCCCCATATTTTTTGCTTAACCCTTACTGCAAAATAGATAGCGCCTCGCGCAGGTTCTGTGCCAGAAAATTGGCATTCTTCTTTGATTTTTGTTGTTCTGTGCGTTGCGTTCGGCCTTTTGTACCTGCGGCCTAGCGCAGGGTAGTCGTCTCGTAAACTTTTTTGAAAACACACGCGATGGCGGTTTTCACAATCCAACCCTTTCCCCGCGCGCCTTCCAAAAAAGTTTCCGATCCAACCACCCTACGCTCTCCGCTGGATGGGTTGTTGGAGTGCTAAGTTCAGCGTCTTTTTTGTCTGAAAACTGGGGTGTGAATTGGCTTATAAACTGCTGTGTTTGTCGTTTCTTTAATACCTGTGTTCGAAAACATAAAAATCAATCTAAGTCGACGATTTCATGCCTAGCTTAGGCTACCTTGGTATTTTTATAATGAAGCTTTTGTGGTTTGCATTTAGTTAGAGGGCATTTTGTCGAACGTTAACATACAAGGGGAGATTCCACCAGGAACTTCTATTCGAATAGGAATCCCGGCAGAGGAGCCGACGGAAGTAATTCTCGCCCTCCAAAAGCATTTTTCAAATAGACCCAATGTTCTTATGGCGTGCATAGGCCTTATGGAAAGGGTTGGCACGGATTCTGATGGTTTCTTCACCTACACAATCGGCATTACTTGCATGAGTCCCGAGCATAGCGAAGTCGAGACGCTGGCCGCCGTCGATGCAATTGGGGAGGTGCCAACTGGGCGTTGGCCGATCTCCTTCTTTCCTCCGGTAGCAAATTTCTTCTCCCAAGAAGCGCGAGTTTTCTACAGAGCTTCAGTGCAACCAAAACCATGGGAAATTCTAAGAAAGATATTTGGCAAGTGAGCCGCATACCCAATAGCAGTTCGCTCGGTGCGGACACGCGGCTGCAGGTTGCCGATTCGCGGCGCTTGCTGCGCGCTGGGCAACTCGAAAGTTAACCCGTTTCCTAGCGGAGAGCGTAGGGTGGTTGGATTGGAAAGTTTTTTGGAAGGCGCGCGGGGAGAGGGTTAGCTTGTGATGAGCTTTATCGCGTGTGTTTTCAAAAAAGTTTACGAGACGACTGCCCTGCGCTAGGCCGCAGGTGAGCGGGTGGAGTGAAACGGTTGAGCTCTGAAGCCTCAGCAAAAATGAAACGATTGGCGAGTACCGCGAAAAGTGGGGTCGGAGCAAAATTTCGTCTGGGCTTGGATGCGCGCCGGGGAGTTGAGTGTCTTGAATTTTGATCTAACCCCATTTTTCGCTATAGTTTCAATAGCACTCTGCGCAATATCTATGCCGGCGACTAGGCCAAAAGCCTCATAAAATCACCAGAATATGAGTCAACCAACCCTCCACATCCTCCTCGTCTGCATGGGCAACATCTGCCGCAGCCCCACCGCCGAGGGCGTGCTGCGTGCGAAGGTGGCGCAGGCGGGGCTTGGGGGCAGGGTGATGATTGACTCTGCGGGCACGCATAACTACCACCCCGGTAGCCCGCCGGATGAGCGCAGCCAAGAGCATGCTCTGCGGCGGGGGTACGATCTTTCCAAGCTTCGGGCGCGGCAGATCAGCGAGGCGGATTATGAGAAATTTGATCTGATTTTGGCGATGGATTGGGACAATTTGGCGCTGCTACAGGGCGACTGCCCGCCCGAGCATGCCCACAAGCTCAAGCTTTTTATGAGCTTTGCTGATGCTGCCGAGCAGTTGGGTGAGGTCGTGCCTGATCCGTATCACGGCGGAAAAGCGGGTTTTGAGCAGGTATTAGACTTGGTAGAAGCCGCGAGTGACGGGCTGGTCAGGAAGTTACGAGATCGTTGGGAAAACTACCGTTTGTCCGATTAGTAGGTTATTTTTGATCATTCACTTAGATTGTCTTGGACAAAGCCTGTAACTGCGGTATAGTCATACCTGAGCGAATTCGTGGGGTATCTGTTATACTTGAGTGAAATGCTCAAGATTAAAAACCGGCTAGCGAAGTGTCAAGGTGACAGCGGTACGGCAAATCTAACAAATCACGAATCGTCGGAAGGCTGCCCCAGCTGTATCGGGGCGAGAACGGGCGGAGACGTGGTCTTGAAGTTGTTGTATTCAAGATCTTTATGAATGTATCGGCACCTTAGGAGCTAAGCATGCGTCTCACTACAAAAGGCCGCTTTGCGGTCACGGCAATGATTGATCTGGCTTTGCGTCAAAACGCAGGCCCTGTAACGCTAGCTGCCATCAGCCAGCGTCAGCAAATTTCCCTGTCTTATCTGGAGCAGCTTTTTGGCAAGCTGCGCCGCAATGGCTTGGTGGAATCCACCCGTGGGCCAGGCGGCGGCTATACGCTGGGGCGCGAGTCCGGCGGCATCACCATTGCCGAGATCATTACCTCGGTGGATGAGGCGATGGACGCGACCAGCTGCGGGGGCAAAGAAAACTGCAATGGCGGCGAAGCTGGCCGCTGCATGACGCACGATCTCTGGAGCAAGCTCAATGCCCGCATGAGCGAATTCCTCGGCTCCGTGAGCCTGCAAGACATGGTGGACGAGCAGCTCGCTAAAGGCGTGCATATCGAAGCCAAGCCCATGCTCAAGAAAGCGATTGCGCCGATGCAGGTTGTTAAACCGATTCGCATCAATGCACCGAACTCAGTGTTTGCACTGGGTGGTGCGGCCTTTGCCAAGTAAGTTCTTCCAAGTCATTTTTAATCCTTAGCCAGAGCAACAGCCAGCCATGGACGCTACCCCTCATTTCCCCATTTACTTGGATTATTCCGCCACCAATCCGTGCGACCCACGGGTGGTGGACGCGATCATTCCTTGGTTGCGCGAGCATTTCGGCAACCCCGCCTCGCGCTCTCATGCCTGGGGCTGGGAGGCTGAGGCCGCCGTGGAGAAGGCGCGGGAGCACGTGGCCGCGCTGATCGGCGCAGACCCCCGCGAAATCGTGTGGACCTCTGGTGCCACCGAATCCAACAACCTCGCCATCAAAGGCGCGGCCGGTTTCTACAAAACCAAAGGCAAACACCTGATCACCGTGAAAACCGAGCACAAAGCCGTGCTCGACACCATGCGTGAGCTCGAGCGCCAAGGCTTTGAAGTCACGTATATGGATGTGCAGGCCGATGGCTTGCTCGATCTCGAAGCCTTC
>JAAFJC010000029.1 GCA_013297925.1 Comamonadaceae bacterium | reverse complement strand
TGCCGCCGAACTTGGCTGCCAAGACGGTGGTGATTGCTGCGGTGAGGGTGGTTTTGCCGTGATCGACGTGGCCAATCGTGCCAACGTTGACGTGGGGCTTGGTACGCTCAAATTTCTCTTTTGCCATGATGGCTCTCTTTCAAAAGAACATGCCCGTGTAGGGTTTAACGTCTGCACTTCACTACTGATTCCATCGCCACGGGCAGCGCTGGGTGCGAAATCGCAGACAGGGATAAAACGAATTCAATTTCCGGACGCGAAAGGCGCGAAGGTTACGCAAAAGACGCGAAAAATACAAACAAAATTTTGGCTGTTCTTTCGCGTTTTTCGCGTAACTTTTGCGTCTTTCGCGTCCGGATGTTGGTCTTCTCTACGAATACCAATTACTTCGCACGAGCCGACATGATGGCTTCGGACACATTACGCGGAGCTTCCGTGTAGTGTTTAAATTCCATCGTGTAAGTCGCACGGCCTTGGCTCATGGAGCGCAGGGTGGTGGAGTAGCCAAACATTTCAGACAAGGGCACTTCGGCGCGGATGGCTTTGCCGCCACCGACCATGTCTTCCATGCCTTGCACCATGCCGCGGCGGCTGGACAGATCGCCCATCACGTTGCCTGCATAGTCTTCAGGTGTTTCGACCTCAACAGACATCATCGGCTCAAGAATCACCGGGCCAGCCTTGCGGCAGCCTTCTTTGAAGCCGAAGATGGCTGCCATCTTGAACGCGAGTTCGTTCGAGTCCACATCGTGGTAAGAACCGAAGTGCAGCGTGACTTTCACGTCAACCACGGGGTAGTTAGCCAACACGCCTTGCGTGACGGCTTCCATGATGCCTTTTTCAACGGCAGGGATGTATTCACGAGGAACCACACCGCCCTTGATCGCGTCAACGAACTCGTTGCCCTTGCCTGGCTCATTGGGCTCAATCTTGAGCACCACGTGGCCATACTGGCCCTTACCGCCGGACTGACGAACAAATTTGCCTTCTGCATCTTCCACCGTCTTGCGGATGGTTTCGCGGTAAGACACCTGGGGCTTGCCGACGTTGGCTTCCACGCCGAATTCGCGCTTCATGCGGTCAACAATAATTTCCAGGTGCAACTCGCCCATACCGGCGATGATGGTCTGGCCACTCTCTTCATCGGTGCGTACGCGGAATGAAGGATCTTCTTGCGCCAAGCGGTTCAGGGCAATGCCCATCTTCTCTTGGTCAGCCTTGGTTTTGGGTTCCACAGCTTGTGCAATCACAGGCTCAGGGAACACCATCTTTTCCAGTGTCACGACGTGATCTGGATCGCACAGGGTTTCGCCCGTGATGATGTCTTTCAAGCCGATGCAAGCAGCGATATCGCCAGCGCGGATTTCATCCACAGGCTCGCGAGCGTTGGCATGCATCTGCACGATACGGCCGATACGCTCTTTCTTGCCCTTGATCGGGTTGTAAACGCTGTCGCCAGATTTCAGTACGCCGGAGTACACGCGCACGAAGGTGAGCTGGCCCACAAACGGGTCAGTCATCAGCTTGAATGCGAGCGCAGCGAATTTCTCGCTGTCGTCGGCTTTACGCGTTGTTGGCTTGTCATCTTCGTCCATGCAGGTCACGGGCGGGATGTCCACCGGGCTAGGCATGTATTCCACGACAGCATCAAGCATGGCTTGCACGCCTTTGTTTTTGAAGGCAGAGCCGCACAGCATCGGCTGGATTTCGCAGGCGATGGCGCGTTGGCGAATGGCGGCTTTGATTTCGAGTTCGGTCAGCGCAACGCCTTCCAAATACTTGTTCATCAGCTCTTCACTGGCTTCAGCAGCCGCTTCCACGAGCTTCTCACGGAATTCGTCGGCTTTCTCTTGCAGCTCGGCAGGGATGTCGCCATAAGTAAAGGTCACGCCTTTGTCGGCCTCGCTCCACAAAATCGCTTTCATCTTGACCAAATCCACCACACCAGCAAAGCCTTCTTCGGCACCGATGGGGATTTGCAAAGGCACAGGGTTGGCCTTCAAGCGCAGTTTCATCTGCTCATAGACTTTGAAGAAGTTCGCGCCGGTGCGGTCCATCTTGTTGACGAAGGCCAAACGTGGCACTTTGTATTTGTTAGCCTGACGCCATACGGTCTCAGACTGTGGCTGCACGCCGCCCACAGCGCAATACACCATGCAAGCGCCGTCCAGCACGCGCATGGAGCGCTCCACCTCAATGGTGAAGTCCACGTGGCCGGGGGTGTCGATGATGTTGATGCGGTGCTCGTCAAAGGTCTTGCCCATGCCAGACCAGAAGCAGGTGGTGGCAGCGGAGGTGATCGTGATGCCACGCTCTTGCTCTTGCTCCATCCAGTCCATGGTGGCAGCGCCGTCGTGCACTTCACCGATTTTGTGGTTCACACCGGTATAAAACAACACACGCTCGGTGGTCGTTGTTTTGCCTGCGTCGATGTGCGCAGAAATACCAATATTGCGATAACGCTCGATAGGAGTGGCGCGTGCCATGATGATTTCCTTTCTGTGCCTGAAAGTTTCGGTCGCTTCGCTCCCGCGATACTTTCAGACAGGTTTTAAAGTGTTGAAAAGCTAAGGGCGGCCTGTCGCTTTTCAAAGAAATAAGACAACGAGGGCGGCGCACTTGCGCCGCGTGTCCTCTACCGTTTTGTCTTAGAAACGGAAGTGGCTAAATGCCTTATTCGCTTCGGCCATACGGTGCACTTCGTCGCGCTTCTTCATTGCGCCGCCACGGCCTTCGCTGGCTTCGATCAGCTCGTTGGCCAAACGCAGAGCCATGGATTTTTCGCCACGCTTGCGTGCGGCTTCCTTGATCCAGCGCATGCTCAGAGCCAAGCGACGCACAGGGCGCACTTCCACTGGCACTTGGTAGTTGGCACCACCCACGCGGCGGGATTTCACCTCCACCATGGGCTTGACGTTGTTGATGGCCACGCCAAACAACTCCATCGGGTCTTTGCCAGCTTTCTTTTCGATCTGCTCGAGGGCACCATAAATGATGCGCTCAGCAACCGCTTTTTTACCGCTCTCCATGATGACGTTCATGAATTTTGAGAGCTCAACATTGCCGAATTTTGGA
Source organism: Comamonadaceae bacterium (assembly GCA_013297925.1). Lineage (GTDB taxonomy): Bacteria > Pseudomonadota > Gammaproteobacteria > Burkholderiales > Burkholderiaceae_C > JANMDU01. Next base: position 36,405 of record JAAFJC010000029.1, on the reverse strand, counting down.
TCCGGCAGAATTTCACGTTTAGGGACTTCGCGACGACGTGGCATATTTCACCTCTTATTGCTTCAGTTGGTATTCTTTTGGAACACCGCGAAAGTTCTGAGAACCTTCACTTACTCGATTCGCCTGGCACTATTGCAGGTTGGAATCACTACGCTGTATCTCCGCGCCACGCGGGAAACAGCACCTGTTAATTTTTTGAGCCTGGATTTAGATCCGTCACTCAGGCAAATTTACTTAGCCTTCGGCTTCTTTGCGCCGTACTTGGAACGCGATTGCTTGCGGTCTTTCACGCCTTGCAAATCGAGCGAGCCACGCACGATGTGGTAACGCACACCGGGCAAGTCTTTCACACGACCGCCGCGCACCAGCACAACGCTGTGTTCTTGGAGGTTGTGGCCTTCGCCGCCGATGTAGGAGATCACCTCAAAACCGTTGGTCAAGCGCACTTTGGCAACTTTACGCAGAGCGGAATTGGGCTTCTTAGGGGTTGTGGTGTAAACACGGGTGCAAACGCCACGACGCTGCGGGCAGTTTTGCATCGCGGGAGATTTCGACTTAACAGTCTCCACCTCGCGTCCGTGACGGATGAGTTGATTAATGGTTGGCATGTATCTACCTAAACGTGAATGAAAAAACGAAAAGCTCCCCGCGTGGAAACCACGCAGACAGCCATCTGCCCTGCATCGTCAAAAGCAGGACAGCCTTCGATTTTAACCCGAAAGCCCGAGGCCGGGCAAGATGAGGCTGCTTGCGATGCCCCAAACAGAGCACAAATTACTGTGAATAATTGCAGTAATTTACCGAAACACCACAGTCCGGTGGCCATTGAGCAGCACGCGATGCTCGCTGTGCCACTTCACGGCGCGGGCGAGCACCTGGCTTTCTGTGTCTCGGCCACGGGCTGTGAGGTCATCCACGGTGTCTGAATGATCCACGCGCGCAACATCTTGCTCAATGATTGGGCCTTCATCCAAATCAGCTGTTACGTAATGCGCCGTGGCACCAATCAGCTTCACGCCGCGATCATGCGCTTGATAGTATGGCTTGGCACCCTTGAAGCTGGGCAAAAAGCTGTGATGAATATTGATCGCGCGGCCTGCCAAAGCCTTGCACATGTCATTCGAGAGAATCTGCATATAGCGCGCCAAAATCACCAGCTCTGCGCCCTCTGCGTTGATGATTTCCAGTTGCCGCGCTTCCACCTGAGCTTTGCTATCTTTGGCCATCGGGATGTGATGAAACGGCACGTTGTAGCTGGCCGCGAGCTGGTAAAAATCTCGGTGGTTGCTGATGATGGCGCGAATGTCTAAAGCGAGCAAGCCGCTTTTCCAGCGAAACAACAAATCATTGAGGCAATGGCCTTGTTGGCTCACCATCAGCACCGTGCGCATTGGCTGCTGGGCGGCATGCAGCTGCCAATTCATGCCAAATCCTGCGGCAAAAGTGCCCAAATCCTCGCGCAAAGCCTCCTGCGGCTGACCGCAAGCAAAGCTCACGCGCATGAAAAACAGCCCCGTATCGTGATCGTTGTATTGCGCGGCTTCTTCAATATTACCGCCGTGATCGAGCAAAAAACCTGAGACAGCATGCACGATGCCCATGCGGTCTGGGCAAGTCAAAGTCAGGATGTACGTGGGCGTTTGAAGCGTAGACATCCCCCTATTTTCTCGTATTTTTCATCGAAATCTGCCTCTGGCCGGCATAAAACGTGCGGGCGACGCTATGAAATTAGTAGTGATCTATTGCATGAATGGTTGATTATTGCGATTCTTGCTGCGCTGCAGGATCGCAATTCTCATCAATCTTGGAGGCTAGCTGCCGCATCCTTGACGCTAAGCGAAGGCTGTATCAAGCCATCGTGGCAAATTTAGAAAACTGCTCCGCCGCCATTGCCAGAGATCATGTGCTGATCAGCTTGCGCGAAGAGCCATTCGAGCACTGGGGCATACGCGGTGGGCAGGCGGCGAGTGATGTGGATGTGGGCTATTCCACACTTATTCAATAGAAAAGCCTGCTACTGAATCAGTAGCAGGCCTCGCATATTCTATGCCGGCGAATAGCCGAAAATAGCAATAAAGACGCTTAAAAACGAGGCAAGGTCTTATTTAAAGACGCCAAACACCTTCTTCAAGATATCGCTGCCCGTGCCCACGGGATCTTTGCGGATTTTCTTTTCTTCCTCACCGATCATCGTATAGAGGCCATCAAGTGATTTGCCGGTCACGTATTGCTGGATGTTGGCTTCTTCTTTTTTCACCAAGCCTAGGCCTTGCGCCTTGCCGGCGACATCGTTGTACTTTTGTGCCAAGCCGACCTTTTCGGTGGCTTTCGTCACGATGGGAAGAAACTTGATGCCTAAAGGAGAGCGTGTTTTCTCAGCAAAAAAGCTGGTCACCGAGGTATCTCCACCTTTCAGAATATTCTTGGCATCCGTCACATTCATGCCTTTCACGGCAGAGACGAGCAAATCCTTGGCAAACGGCACGGCCTGCTCAGCGCCACGGTTCATCGCGGTGACGAGTTCGTCCACCTTTTTGCCCTGACCGAGCGATTTCATGAGTTTTCCAGCGTCATTGAGGAACCCTGGCAGCGGAATACGCACCAAAGCATTGCCGAGAAACCCATCTGTTTTCCCCAAAATACTCACGGCCGACAAAGCACCGCGCTCAAGCGCCGTTTTCAGGCCCGCGCTGGCGTCTTTGTCGGTGAGATCAGACAGCGACAAGGCGTAAGCTTGTTGGTAAGCAGCAAGAATACACAGGCCGAGCACGGAAGTGCCTGCGTGGTTAAACTGACGACGTTTCATGAAAATGCTCCTTTGGATAAATTGAAGATGCCTCTTGCCCCACGATCATTACCGTTGTCTCGCCGTTTGGCAACTGCTGCTGTGCTCAACGCTGCCGCGCTTGGCGCGTTGACGCTAGCTGGCTGCAACAACGTGTCAGATTTCACGGGCGCAGTACCTGCCTCCACCATGATCTTGCTCGATGGCAAGCCTTTCACCACCGAGCAAATGAAGGGCAAAGTGACTTTGGTGAACTTCTGGGCGACAAGCTGCACCACTTGCGTGGCCGAAATGCCAGAGATCATTTCAACCTACAACAAATTCGCCCAGCAAGGCTACGACACCGTGGCCGTGGCCATGAGCTACGACCCGCCGGCTTTTGTGGTGAACTTCGCCGAAACGCGCAAGCTTCCTTTTAAGGTGGCGATTGACAACACGGGGGCCGTGGCCAAAGCCTGGGGCGACGTGAAGCTCACGCCGACCACCTATCTCGTGAACAAAAAAGGCGAGATTGTGAAGCGCTATGTGGGCACGCCAGATTTTGTGGCCCTGCATACCTTGATTGGTCAGTTGTTGGCTGAAAAGGCCTGATTTTCAAGCGTTTTGGGCAGTTGGCCGGCGTATTTACTGCGCGAGGCGCTATTGATTTAATAGTGATTCCTTTGGATAGGCCAGCCGCGGTTGTGATTGGGCTGTCCCACTGCGCGACTGTCCTCCTTCGGGCTTCGCCCGAATTCCCCCTTTATGTCGCTCCGCGGGACAACCCAATCACAACCGCAGCCTGATAGCTAACTTGAGGCTCTTTTCTCCCCAACACCTCAAAAAAAATGCCCACAAGCCAAAGACCTGCGGGCAAGAAACAGCCAGTGAGGGCTGTCGAGGAGGAATCAAGAATTACTGAGCACGGAATTCGTCGTGGCAGGTTTTGCAATTACCTGCGTAAGCGCCGAATGCGGCTTTGATTTGATCGAGGTTGCCGGATTTGGCAGCTGCGGCTACGGCGGCCGCGTCAGCTGCGAGTTTGTCGCTGCCAGCCTTGAATTTAGCGGCATCCGTCCAGATGTTGGCCTTGGCTTTTCCGCCTTCGGTGCCAGCGCCGAAGCCTTGCCATGGCAGGCGAGCCATCGTGGCAATCACGTCGGCATTGTCTTGCGCGACCTTCGCATCAAATGGCACGCGGCCATTGACCATGGCGCCGAGGCGGCCGGTGTGCGTGCCCATCACTGAGAGGGCACTTTGGCGGTATTTGATGGCATCTTCTGGCTTGGCGAATTGCGCTTGGGCAGAGAGGCTGGCAAGCATTGTGCTGGCAGCAAGTAGGAAGGCGATGCGAAGTTTCATAAAAGCTCCTGTTGAAGTAAGTTGTGAAGAAGTGAGGGTAACCTACGAAACTAAGTTCCTGCCAGAGGCACTAGGACAATCCCTAGTCATTTCGTGGGGCTTGTCATACATACGCCATGCAATGCGCAGTGGACGCAGCCGCCTCCAAAACGGCACAATGCGCGTAAGTCTGTCAAACGTCTTCAAAATTCAAGGAATACCAACAATGAGCGCTGGCCACACCGTCCGTATCTGGGATTTACCCACTCGACTTTTCCATTGGGCGCTGTTTGTTTGCGTGGTGGGCTTGATCATCACAGGCAATGTGGGCGGTAGCTGGATGACTTGGCATTTCCGCTTGGGTTACAGCGTGATGACGCTGCTGCTGTTTCGCTTCGTTTGGGGCTTGATCGGTGGCAAATGGTCGCGTTTTGCTTCGTTCATTTACTCGCCCGGCTCAGTGATCGCTTACCTCAAAGGCCAAGGCAAGCCCGAGCATTCTGCCGGGCATAACCCGCTGGGCGCTGGCTCGGTGTTTGCACTGCTGGGCTTTTTAGCACTACAAGTGGGCACGGGCCTCATCAGCGATGATGAAATCACCAACGCCGGGCCGCTCACTCGCTTCGTGAGCAATGCCCGCGTGAGCTTGGCCACGTGGTGGCACAAAGACGTTGGTAAATGGGTGATTGCTGCGCTGGTGGTGCTACATATCGCTGCGATTTTGTTTTATCTGTATAAGAAAAAAGAGAATTTGATCCGCCCGATGATTGATGGCGATAAACAGATGGCACAAACAGTGGAAGCTTCTAAAGATACGGCGGGCAGCCGGGTGGCGGCGCTGATCGTTTTGGTGATCTGTGCCGCATTTGTCTATTGGGTGCAAAGTCTGGGTGCGCCTGCCTTTTGAAAAAAGTTTTAACATGTGGGCTGTTGAAAGGCTACTACCATGAATGCCCGCGTCCCTGCCTCCGTGCTAAACACCGCCGATGTCTTGTCGCACGCCACACAGGCGTGGAATAACGACATTACCCAACGCATCAGCGACTACATCACCATCCCCTGCAAATCCCCCGGCTTTGATGCTGATTGGCATGCAAACGGCCATATCGAGACAGTGCTACGCGAAGCGGCGAGCTGGGTGCAAGCGCAAAAAGTACCGGGGCTCACGCTGGAAGTGTTGCGCCTCACAGACGCCCAAGGCAAGCCGCGCACACCCGTGCTGTTTTTTGAAGTGCCCGCGCATCAACATGAATCCAAGCAAACGGTGCTGATGTATGGCCATTTGGATAAGCAGCCTGAATTCAACGGCTGGAGAAATGATCTAGGGCCCTGGACTCCCAAGCTAGAGACGGGCTCAGATGGCGCAGCGCGTTTGTACGGGCGCGGCGGCGCAGACGATGGCTATGCTGTGTATGCGAGCATTGCAGCGATCCAAGCGCTCAAAGCACAAAACGCACCGCATCCGCGCATCGTGGGCTTGATTGAAACCTGTGAAGAGTCGGGCTCTTATGATTTGCTGCCCTATGTTGATGCTTTGAAAACCCGCTTGGGCGATGTATCCCTCGTCGTCTGCCTTGATTCCGGCGCAGGCAACTACGATCAGCTCTGGCTCACCAGCAGCTTGCGCGGCATGGTGAGCGGCACATTGCGCGTCGATATCCTTACCGAAGGCGTGCATTCAGGCGATGCCAGTGGCCTCGTGCCATCGAGCTTTCGCATCATGCGCCAAGTGCTGGATCGTTTGGAAGACAGCGCCACAGGCCGCTTGCTGCCCGCTAGCTTTCATTGCGAAGTGCCTGTGGATCGTCTCGCACAAGCACAAGCCACGGCGAAGATTTTGGGTGATGAGGTGTACAAACGCTTTCCGTGGGCGCTTGCCGATTGCGGCGGCTCAACCGCCTTTGCGCTGCCCACGACGACTGACCCGGTAGAAGCTTTGATCAACCGCACATGGAAGCCCACGCTCTCCGTCACCGGTGCAGAAGGCTTTCCAGCTTTAAAGGACGCTGGCAATGTGCTGCGCCCTTACACCGCCTTCAAACTCTCACTGCGCACACCGCCCTTGGTGGATGCCGTGGCGACAATGAATGAACTCAAAAAACTGCTCGAAGACAACGCGCCTTACCAAGCGAAAGTCACCTTCCAAGGCGGCGGCGCAGCCAGTGGCTGGAACGCGCCGAGCACAGCGCCTTGGCTACAAAACGCACTTGATGCAGCCAGCCAAGCCTACTACGGCGCGCCCTGCGGCTACATCGGCCAGGGCGGCACCATTCCGCTGATGAATATGCTGGAAAAAGGTTTCCCCAAAGCGCAAATGATGGTCTGCGGTGTGCTTGGCCCCAAGAGCAATGCCCACGGCCCCAATGAGTTTTTGCATGTGGATTACGCCAAGAAAATCACGGCTGCAGTAGCCAGCGTGATTGCTGCACATCCATCGAGTGATGAATAACAAGGCTTTATGACATCCGACGCTTATCTCTCGCCTTTCACGGCCACGGACGGCGAGAACATCGCCATCCATGATTGGCCTTTGCCTGAGCGCTGGCCAGAAGAAGCAATCGCTGGCACAGCCATCATCGTGCACGGTTTGGGCGAGCATGCCTTTCGCTATGCGAATGTGGCGCAGCGTCTGAATATGGCGGGCTACCGTGTGCGCGCCTACGATCAATATGGTCATGGTGAGTCAGGTGGCTCGCGCGGCGGCTTGCCCACGGAGATGCGCTTGGTGGATGATTTGGCCGATGTGGTGGACGATACACGCCGCACGATGCGCCCCGGCCACAAGCTCGTCTTGATTGGGCACAGCATGGGCGGCGTGGTGGTGGCTTCGTTTGTGCGCCAGCAATTGCGGCCTGTGGACGGCATCATTTTGAGTTCACCCGCGCTCGACCCTGGCTTGAGCGCGATTCAAAAATTCTTGCTCGCCACCTTGCCGCGTATCGCACCGAATCTGCGGGTCGATAACGGCTTGAAGATCGACATGCTCAGCCGGGATAGCAACGAAGTCGATGCTTATCGCAACGATAAATTCGTGCATCACAAAGTCAGCGCTCGCTTGGCGCGATTTATTGCTGAAGAAGGCGCGCGCTGCATCGCAGCAGCGCCTCAATGGTTCACGCCCACGCTCTTGCTGTATGCCGGTGCAGATGCTTTGGTCAGCCCCGCAGGCAGCCGCGCTTTTGCTGCTGCAGCGCCCGCCAAATGGGTAAGCTCACGTTGCTTTGATGAGATGTATCACGAGATCTTCAATGATCCTGATCGCTCGCAAGTGTTTGATTCGATGAAGGCTTGGCTCGAAAGATTGAACGCTTAGCCGTTGGATGATGAAGATGCCGCCTCGTTTTGCGCGGCCTCCCAATAGCGCTTGGGCACATGCGTGGTGAGCCTCTCAATCACCAAGTTAGCAATTTCCGCGGTGATCTCGTGCCCCACAAACGGGATCACATCCGCTGTGACATCCGCGCCGAGCTCAACCAGACGCTCAGCGGCATGCACGGTGTGCGCATAAGTAATCACGGCATCTTGCTTGCCGTGGATCAAGTGCAAAGTGCAGTCTTGCGGCGCGACGGATGGCAAGATGCCAAAGCGCCCTGAAAGAGCCACGATACGCGCAGCCAGCAAAGGCGCGCTTTGCGTGCTCTCCAGCGCCATGATCGCACCCTGAGAAAAACCCACCAAGGCCGTGGCCTCTGCGCCCACGCCAAAAGCTTGCTGCCATTGCTGCACGGCTTGCTGAAACAAAGGCATGGCCTGCGCGGTGCGCATGGGCCGCTGCTCCTCTGTGATGCCATCGATGGAGAACCATTGAAAGCCGCTGCTGTAGGGGCAATCATGCGGCGCTTGCACGCTCACGATAGCGCTTTGCGGAAACTGCTGAGCAAGAATCCGCCCGAGCGGCACCAAATCATCAGGCGCCGCGCCCACGCCGTGAAACAACAAAAACAACTGCTTGGCCACGCCGCTAGCTGGCGGATGCACGATCAGACTCAAGATGCTTCTCCGAAAACAAAACTATCCATCGAGAGGATGCCATAAGCCACGCCACCGTCGATCAACCGCCCCGCGTTAGCTTGGCCTTTAAGCATTGCTGCGCCCATGGCTACCAGCAAAGGCTGGTAATGCTCATCGGTTGGATGCGCGCGATGCGCATGCGGCGCTTCCTCAAAAGTGCGTGTGAGCTTTTGAGCGTCGCCCTTTGTCACCGCCTCACGCACCCAATCCGCAAACTCAAGCACATAAGGCGAGATAGGCGCATCCAAGACTCGGCCACCTCGGAATTCACTGAGGTTATGCGTCAGGCTGCCAGAGCCAATCAACAGCACGCCTTCGCTTCTCAGGCCAGCGAGTGCCTGCCCATAAGCCAACGCCTGCGCCAGAGACAAGCCCGCAGGTAGCGAGATTTGAAACACCGGCACATCGGCATGCGGGTAGAGATACAACAAGGGCACCCATGTGCCATGATCCAAGCCCCAGCGATCTGTAGCTACCGGATTCCAGCCGGCATTTGCTAGCAATTTAATAGCTGTTTGCGCAGATTCCATGCCGGCAACACCCAGTTTTGATGGGTATTGCATCTGATACAGGCGCGGATCAAAGCCACCAAAGTCATGGATAGTTTCTGGCTCATCTGCCACACAAACTGCAGAGCCACGCGTCATCCAATGCGGCGAAATCACTGCAATGGCTTTGGGGCGCGGCAAGCTTTGCCCCAGCTGCGTCAGTAGCGGGCCGGCCTGCCCTGGCTCCAATGCAAACATCGGTGAGCCGTGGGAGATGAAGAGCGTCGGAAGAAGGGAATTTGCGGATGACATCAGCAATCAGTTAGCAGCACAATCACGGACTACAAGGTACTGCCCATGAAATATCTGCTATCTCTATTGTCTATGCTTTGCGTGTTCGCTGCGCAGGCGGCGGATTACACCGGCCCGCTGCTGGATGCGCATTTGCATTACAACGATGATGCACAGTCTCCCCACCCGATCCCCGATGTGCTCTCCCGCATGCAGCGCAACGGCGTGAAAGCAATTGTGGCCAATTCGCGGCCCAACGATGGGACCAAAAATCTGGCTGCAGCGAAGGAGCAAACCGCCAAAGCCGGTGTCACAGTGATCCCTTTCATTCGCCTCTATCGCAATCGCGCAGACTACGACAACTGGTTTCGCGATGAGACGATTTACCAAATGGTGCTCGATGAACTCGCCAAAGGCACGGCCTCTGGCGCGTACAAAGGCATTGGCGAATTTCATTTGTATGAAAGCGCCAATGCCAATGGTGCAGTAGCTGCCAAGCTAATGAAACTCGCAGAAGAAAAGCAACTCGCCGTGCTCGCGCATGTGGATGATGTGGCGATTGATTTGCTGATGGCACATGCACCGAAGAAAACGGTGAAACTGATCTGGGCACACACCGGCATTGGCGGCGCATCCGCTGAGCGCGTGCGCGGTTTGATGCGCAAGTACCCCGGTTTGATGGGCGAGCTCTCTTATCGCCCAGGCCTCACAGATAGCAATGGCCAGCTCAGCTCTGAATGGCGAGCTCTCATCACAGAATTTCCCAGCCGCTTCATGATCGGCTCAGACACTTGGGTCAATCAGCGCTGGCTCTACTACGATGATTTGATGAAGGGCTATCGCACCTGGCTGGGCGGTCTGCCTCTTGACGTGGCGCGCAAAGTGGCTTGGGAAAACGGTGCGTCTTTATTTAGCTTGAAGTGATCTCAAGCCATTTTGCCCAAGCCAACTCATGATCTGCGGCCAGAGCGTCGCGCCGACCTCTTTGCGGTAATAGCCCATGTGGCCGATTTTCTTTGTGCCCAGTTGCGCCGGGCTCAAGTCAATCCGCTCTACTCGCGCGTTTCTAAAACCTGAGAAGAAAGCATCGCGCGATTTGGGTGGCGCCCATAAATCATCGGTGCTCACGGCGGCAGCAATCGGCATTCGCACGCGATCAAACTTTGCAGCGATGGCTTTGGCATCCGCTGCGGGGTCGTCAAAGAAATAGCGCGGGAAGCTGCACCAGCGCTTCCAATCGCGGTACACACCCAGCGGAATGTCTTCGCCAATCCCGAATTTGCTCATCGGTTGGTAGCCAAGGATCGTGGTGGCGATGGGCCCGAGCACATTCCATAAAAACCACACCTTGATGCGCTCGGCCAGTGGCATCCAGCCCGCCCAGCCCGCACCAGAGCCGCAGAAGTATGCTGCCTTGATCCAAGAAGGTTCTGGCAATTGGCCTATCGCATGACCGCCCAAGCTGTGGCCCACCAAATACACCTCGCCCCGCTCGTGTGCGTACTGCACCACCGCGCCGAGATCGAGTACCGACCAATCGGCGTAATCCATCTTGAAGCCTTTGAGATCACCCTGCTTGGAATCACCAATGCCTCTGTAATCTGCCACGATGGCATGCAAGCCGAGGCTGGCGGCATGTTCGCAAAAACGTTTGTAAAAGCCACGCGGCACGGCAGTGGCGCAGCCGATCACGATGTATTGGGGGCGGTTTGAAGCACGATCTAAAACAGCTTGATCGGGTGTGTGAAGCGTTGCGGCGAGTGGGTAGCCGTCTGCTGCTGTGAGAGTGATGTCTTGTGAAAGCATGCCGCTATTGGAAAGCAGCAAGGCGCAAATCGTCTGTCAGCAAGGTGACGAAAAATAATCGACCTGTCACCCGCGCGTCCGCGCGAGATAGCGTTTACGCCAAAACAACAAGCCAAGCGCTGCCGCTGTGAACACCATGCTGGCGAGCGCCCACCAAAAGCCATGCTTGCTGTGAATGATGGGCAAGTATTCAAAGTTCATCCCGAAGATACCTGCGATCAGGTTCAGCGGCAGAAAAATGGCGGTCAGGGCGGTGAGTGTGCGCATGATGTCATTGGTGCGATTGCTCTGCGCCGAAAAATGGATTTGCACCACGGTTTCTGCTGATTGCTCCAAGCGCCTCGCATGATGCATCACGCGGGTGATGTGCTCCATCACATCGCGGGCACGCGCGGTGAGTTGATCGCGTTGGCCTTGGGCTTTGGTTGGATCGGAATGGAAGGTGGCCAGTGGTGATTCTTGAATCGTGTCCAGCCATTCTTGGATCGCATCATGCTGCTCATCACACAAATCTTCCAGCACATGCAATTGGCTGCGTGCCTTCATCAGAGCACCCCAATTGTTGAAATGCGATGCAGGTTTGAGGAGTTGCGACTGCCAGTGATCCAGCTGTGCTGAGAGCTCTTTGCGCAACTCCAAATAACTGTCCACCATGACATTGATCATGCGCAGCGCCAGATCCGCCGGGTTGACGGGTATGCGGCTGCGGGCGCTCACACTGTCTACGCTGTTTTTGGCATCTTCGATAAAGCGCTGCACAAAATTGCGCGCGGCGTAGCAGCCACGCGGATGCACGGTGATCAGCAAACGGTCAAACACCGCAAAGCCAACGGCCTTGGAGCTGATCCGCTTGAAGTGTGGCTCGGTCTTTTCGCGCAAAGAGGCGGGCAAGGCGGGCGCATGGCTGTGATACGCATCTTTGGCGGCCTCCTGTTGGCTCTCTTGCAGCATTTCCACGGGTGTGGCCAAGCGGCGGAAGATGATCAAATCGTAAATGGAGGTGAAGTCATAGTGCGAAGGATGCTGCATGTTTTGAATGTCTTCAAGATGCACATCCAGCAGCACGGAGCCGCCCAAGCGATGTGCAGCCTGCTGCAAAGCCGCTTGATGCTGGGCAAAATCATCGCGATCCAAATAGATCCAAATAAAGCCGTTCTCTGGGGTGCGCTCAGGCACGGCCTCCAAGAAGCGCAGGCTATCAGCGGTGAATTCCAAAATTTGCATCACCACATTATTGTTGAAAACGGCTTTGCAGGCCAGTTTTTCAGCAGATTTATAGCCAAAACTGGCATGTAGCCGGCATAGAATATGCGCGACGTGCTATTTAATCAATAGCAACAAGCGAGTCATGGTGCGCACGCTGAAACCTACCTGAAATCCCTGCTGGTCGTCAGCAAGCTCCCCAGCATCGGCGTCACATCGCGCAAATAGCCCGCAATCAAATGGCGCACTCGCCCGCCGGTGGTGGTGTCATGCTCCCAGCGGCCATGCACGATCATGAGCCGGGCATGCAGCAGGGCTTGGCGCTGCTCTTCGCTGCTCTCGCGCAGCCGTTTCCACACAATCACATTGGTGCTGCCCGTCTCGTCTTCCAGCGTCACAAAGATTGTGCCCTTGGCCGTTTGCGGCTGCTGGCGCATCGTCACCAAGCCACAGGTGCGCACCAAGCGGCCATGCGCACGCTCTTGTAATTGCGCATGTGAGAGCAGCTTCATCGCTTCAAGCTGTGGCCGCAGCAAAGCCAGCGGATGGCTGCGCAGCGTGAGGCCGACAGTGTTGTAATCCCAGCTCACCTCCTCGCCTTCGCCAGCTGCCTCCAGCTCCAAAAATTCCTCATGTATCGGCGCATCGCGCAGCAAGGATCGCGTGCCGCGCACCACCGCAGGCTGTAGCTTCAAAGCACTCGCCTCCCACACCTGCTGGCGGCGATGGCCGCTTAAAGAGCGCAGTGCATCGGCTGCGGCTAGCGCTTTCATATCGCCGGCATCCAGTGCCGCGCGCAAAGCCAAATCCTCTGTGCTTTCAAACGGGCAGGCCTGCCGTGCATCGATCAAGCGCTGCGCCCCCGCTTGGCTCAAGCTATCCACCAGCCGCAAGCCCAGCCGCACGCTGGAATCTGCAAGTAGCTGTGTGTCCCAATCGCTGTGCATCGCATCGACGGGAAGCACCTTCACCTCATGCCGCTGCGCATCCTGCACCAGCTGCGCCGGCGAATAAAAGCCCAGAGGTTGCGCATTCAGGAGTGCTACTAAAAATGCCGCCGGGTAATGGCATTTGAGCCAGCAGCTTACATAGGTGAGCAATGCAAAGCTGGCTGCATGGCTCTCAGGGAAGCCGTATTCGCCAAAGCCCTCGATCTGCCTGAAGATGCTTTGTGCAAACTCCAGCGTGTAGCCGCGATCTGTCATGCCGTTTACGATGCGCTCATAGAACTTACCCACACCGCCTTTGCGCTTCCAAGCGGCCATGCTGCGCCGCAGTTGATCGGCTTCATCGGCGCTGAAGCCCGCAGCCAGCATGGCAATCTGCATCACCTGCTCCTGAAAAATCGGCACACCCAGCGTGCGCCCCAGCGCTTCTTCCAGCGCTTGACTGGGAAACGTGACGGGCTCCAGCCCCTGCCTGCGCTTGAGATAAGGATGCACCATGCCGCCCTGAATCGGCCCTGGCCGCACGATGGCCACTTCCACCACCAGATCATAAAAACACTGAGGCCGCAGGCGCGGCAACATGCTTTGCTGAGCCCGGCTCTCGATTTGGAACACACCAATCGTGTCTGCCGCGCAAATCATCTCGTAAGTGGCTGGGCATTCAGCGGGAATGTCTTGCATTTCAAAGTGCTGGCCCTTTTGCGTACTCACCAAATCCAAGCAACGCCGAATCGCGCTCAGCATGCCTAAAGCGAGCACATCCACCTTCATCAAGCCCATGGCATCGAGATCATCCTTATCCCACTGGATGATGCTGCGCTCGGGCATGGCGGCATTCTCCACTGGCACAATCGATGTGAGCGGCCCTTGCGTGAGCACAAAGCCGCCCACATGCTGGCTCAGATGGCGCGGAAAGCCAATGAGGCGCGCAGCCAGCTCCAGCCATTGCTGCACCTGCCCATCGAGCTGCGCACCCTGTTGCTCCAGCAGCAACTTCACGCGCTCAGACTGCACCACTTCGCCATCAAACCAAAAATGCTCGCGAGAAAAAGCATCAATCAGCGCCGGCGCAATGCTCAATGCTTTGCCCACATCGCGCAACGCACTCTTAGGCCGATAGCTCACCACCGTGGCTGCAATCGCGGCACGCTCGCGGCCATATTTTCTGTAAATGTATTGAATCACCTCCTCGCGCCTTTGATGCTCAAAATCCACATCAATATCAGGCGGCTCGCCGCGCGAAGCGCTCACAAAGCGCTCAAACAACACACTCATTCGCGAGGGATCCACCTCAGTCACGCCCAAGCAATAGCACACCGCTGAATTGGCTGCCGAGCCGCGCCCTTGGCACAAAATACCTTGGCTGCGCGCAAAGCGCACGAGATCATGCACCGTGAGGAAATACATCTCGTATTGCAGCTGCGCGATCACCGCCAGCTCATGCAAGATCTGCGCTTGCACCGGCTCAGGCAAGCCTTGGGGATAGCGGGTTTGCGCGCCTTCGTAAGTCAAGCGCTCCAAGCACTGGGCAGGCGTTTCACCCTCGCCGACCACCTCCATCGGATACTGATAGCGAATCTCATCCAGATTAAACGTGCAGCGCGCGGCAATCGTCACAGTCGCAGCCAGCCAATCAGGCGCATAGATTTGCGCCAGCCGCTGGCGGGGGCGCAAATGCGCTTCGGCATTGGCCATCAAAGCGTAGCCGCAGTGCGCGACGGGCTGGCCCTGCGCCACGGCCGTGATCACATCATGCAAGGGCTTGCGTGAGCGCACATGCATCAGCACGCCGCCTGTGGCCACAATGGGCACTTGGCAGGTTTGCGACAGAGCCAGAATTTGCTCGACCATCAAATCATCATCGACCTTCAAATGCAGCGCCAATGAGAGCCACAGGCGATCTGCAAATGCTGTTCGTAAACTGCTCACGGCCTGAATGGCATCTGCCCTCTCCACGCCTTGCGACAAGCTGCAAAGCGCCTCGCAGTGATCAAGCCCTTGCCAGTCTTGCTCTGCCCACACACAGCGATATTCGCCTTTGCCCGCACTGCGGCGGCAGCGGGTGATGAATTCGCACAATTGCCCCCAGCCGGCGAGATTGCGCGCAAGCAAGACCAATGTGAAAGGCACAGGCGCTTCTTGCAGCTTGAACTCCGCACCCAAAATCAAGTGCATGCCCAGCTTCTTAGCCTCGCCATGCGCCCGCACCACGCCGGCCACTGAGCATTCATCGGCGATAGCAATAGATCGGTAGCCCAGCGCATGCGCGCGCGCGACCAACTCCTCGGGGTGAGACGCACCACGCTGGAACGAGAAATTGCTGAGTGCATGCAGCTCAGCGTAGGCGGGCAGGAGATCCACGGTTGGCTTCAGCGTTTTAACCAAACAGCCCGTGCAAATACCAGCCCGGATGCGCCACCAAGCGCTCCCGAAACACCCACAGCAGGCCAGCATGCGCATTCCAAGCGATGAAGTAATCCCGCGCCACAGCTTCAGGCGCGGGCAAGGTATCCACCAAGCTACTGGCCTCCACCCGCTCAGGGCCTTGCACGAGTTTGAGCGCGCCTTGGTAGTAGGGCTTGTCATCGCGCACGAGCAGCCGCAAAGGCTTGGCCATCAGCCATGCGGGGCGAAACACATCTGGTGAATGCTGCACAGGCTTGGCCTGCTCCGTGCCGCTTGCAGGCAAAGCAGCACTCACCCAGCGCTGCGCCGCTTCTGGGCGGTGATCGGCTTTGAGGAGCGGGCGGCAAATCGCCTCAGCGCCGAGCTTGCTGGCCACACGCTCCACAAAATAGTGCAAAGGCTCGCCCTTCACAATATCTTCTAGCAACAAGCTGCTGGTGAGCTCTGGCAAAGGCTCGCAGCGCAAGGAGTGGAGCAGCAAGGTGTGCGCTGGGGCAGGCAATTCAATCCGATTCAAATGCTCAGAGAGCAAGCGCTCTAAATGTTTGATGTCTTGCGTGGGCTGCGCCGTCTGCAAGATAAATTCGCCTTGCGGCGGTGCGTTGCGCCGGATATCCAGCAGCCAAGTGAATTGGCAGGCTACGATGCCTTGATGCCGAGCGCGCAGCCAAGCTTGCAAGAGCTTAAGCTGGCGCGATGCTGTGAAGAGCAAGCCCTGCGCATTTTCCACATTCGCCAGCAATTCATGCCGCACGGCAAACACCTCAGGTGCGGTGAGCCAAGTGTAGGTCTCGGGTTTGCGGCCATAGGCTTTGTCCAGCGCATCAAGCAACTCTGCACCAAAGCGCCGCGTGATACCGCCGCGCGGCATGGCGGCCAGTTGACCCCAGGTGGTGCAGCCTATTTGATGCAAGGTCTCCAGATGTGGCCAGGCAGCGGCTAATACGTGCAGTGGTAAATCATCAATCTGCCGCACTGCTTGGCCGCTCTGCCTTGAATAAAGTCTGGCCAGCGCCACCAAGCCGGTTGAGCCGGTGGCCAGTTGCGCCAAGCCCAGCTCCTGCCCTTGGGCTTTGAGCAATTCAAGCAAGCGCTTCAAGCCGCCCCACAGGCGCAGGCTGGCCGCCGTTTCCATCAGCACCGCATGCCATGCGCGCTCACGCAGGGCGGCATGAACGCAGGCCACATGCGGCGTGAATTGCAAAGCCCAAGCGCCGAGTTCAGCGGTTGAGCTAACGGCTGCGGGCGTGGCGGGCGGCTCGTTTGAGGCTGCGCTCTGGTGTGATGGTGATGTTGGGAGGAGTGCGATCCAAGCCATGATGCGCCTTCACGCTCATTGCTGGCCCTTCTGCGGCGCGCTCATTGCCAAAGAGCAAGTGGTCAGGCAAAAGCCCGATCACTTGCGAGCGCGGGGTCATCCGAAATACTGGGGACGGCTGCTGTGTTGTAGATATAGACGGCGCTGTTTGCGAGCGCCGCTTGCGCGCTTGCAGCAAAGCACGCAATGGGGGAGACAGTAAATCGATGTGGACGGACGCTTGCCCGGCACTGCCACGGCATTTCATGATCTGTACTTCGGTGTGCATAGCATCCAAGCGGGTCAGCAGCAGGCGCAGTGCGGCGGGCGAGCTGTGATCTTGCGCGGGAAGTGGGCGCACAACGAAAAGCAAAATCTGCGATTCGCTGGCCGCCAATTGCAAACGGCGCAAGGATTCTGCCGGCGCGCGCGGCAGCCATGCCACCACGGCGGCTACATCGGCGCAGTGCAAGGCCTGCTCAGCCGCCCAGCAAGCACGCTGCTGAGCTTGTGAGTGTGCGCCAGCATCGAGGCGCAACACACGGGCCGGCGAGATGCCTGCTGCTTGCCATGCAGGCAGATAAGGCTCATGCGGCGCGTTGATCAACACCAGCTGACGCGGGCTGGCCGGCGCGGCCAGTGCGGCGCGCAAGCCGGGCAGCATCAGCGACCATTCACCACTAGCGCCCGGCGTACAAATCAATTCATTGAGCTGGCCCAGCGGCCAGCCTCGCCCCGGCAGGGCTGCATCCAAGGCTTCAAATCCCGTGGGCTGCACCTGCGCAGACAGCCCTGCTGCGCCCAGCATCTCCTGCGCATGCCAAAGCTGCTGGCCTTCGAGCAAGCTGGATAAATGGATGGCGGGGCGGGCAGACATGCTTGCAATATACTGTATTTATAAACATATATCAAGCACCAAGCAAGCAAAGCTCTACACTCACATCTATGCTGCACTACACCACCGTTCCCGTCACGCCATTTCAGCAAAACTGCTCCATCGTTTGGTGCACGCAAGCCAAACTAGCCGCGATCATTGATCCCGGTGGCGATTTGGATGAGCTGCTCGAAGCCGTGGAAAAAACGGGCGCAAAGCTGGAGCAGATTTGGATGACGCATGCCCATATCGATCACGCCGGCGGCACGGCGGAGCTAGCGCGGCGGCTCAATCTGCCGATCATCGGCCCGCATCTGGGCGATAAATTTTGGATTGATCAATTGCCCGAACAAGGCGCGATGTTTGGCTTCCCGCCCTCAGAGGCCTTCACGCCCACGCGCTGGCTGCAAGATGGCGACACGGTCACGCTGGGCGCGCACAGCTTCACCGTGCGCCACTGCCCAGGCCACACACCGGGGCATGTGGTGTTTCATTCCCAAGAGCTCAACCGCGCCTTCGTCGGCGACGTGCTCTTCGCCGGCAGCATTGGCCGCACCGATTTCCCACAGGGCAATCACCAACATCTCCTGGATAGCATCACGCAGCGCCTATGGCCTTACGGGAACGACACTGTTTTCATCCCCGGCCACGGGCCAGAGAGCACGTTTGGCCGCGAGCGGGTGAGCAACCCGTATGTGGGTGGGACGTAAGCTCTATTGCGGCGGCAATAAAGCCTTTGCGCAGCTTTTTCGCTTCGGTTAAGCGCCCGCCAGAGCAGCCGGGGCGGATGGCTCCATGTCCTCCGGCGGCATCAAGCGTTGGTTTATCTTCGGTGAGCTGAACGCGCCGCCTCCCCCTTTACTTACGCCATCCGCCCCGGCTGCTCTGGCGGGCTTGTTGGATGTGAGAAAGTTTGGCGCACCACCAGAACCCATGCCCGTGCGATGTGGCTTTGCGTCTGGCGCAAGTAAAGGGGGAGGCGGGAGACAGCATGACCGGAGAAGACCACGCCCATTCCCGCCGGAGGACATGGAGCCAGACGCAAAGCCACATCGCACGGGCTGCCACCCCAAGCCACGCACACGGCGCAGGCTCTTAGCCCTGCTTACGCTTGCCCATCCAAGCCTTGCGCTCAGCGGGTGTGAGGATGCCATCCCTGTTGGTATCGATTTTGTCGAAATTCTTGGCCAAATGAGGTTTCTTCGCAGCTTCGGCGCGTGAGATATTGCCATCGCCATCTTGATCGGCTTTCGTGGCTTGGTGGTGGGCTTTGAGCTCATCGCGCGAGAGCTGGCCATCTTTGTTAGTGTCAATTGCATCGAAGTTTTTTGACAGCATCGGGCTGGCCTTGGCTTCTTCGCGCGAGATCAGTTTGTCTTTGTTGGCATCAAGTTTGCGCATACCACCATGTTTGCCCTGCTCCGCTTGCGCGAAACTGCTAGCTGCAGCCATGCTGAGCGCGGCGACCAAAGCGATGTGAGTGACGTGTTTGAAAGTTGTATTCATGATACTTGCTTGGATAATTAACTATGATTTTGATAGCTGCTCGCGCAGTATTTACGCCGGTTTAATGCCATTTTTAATACTAAACCTTGCGGAAAACGCCATCTAAGCGGCGATCCCAGCTGCTGCCAGGCAGCAAGGTTTGCAATTGCGAATCGGGCAGCGCAAAGGTGCTACGCAAGGCTTGCGCGAGCACGGCGCGGTAGTCGTGATGGGCGGGCAGATCACGGTTGTCATTGAGGTTGCCGCGCGCCAGGCCCGCCCACTGGCCGTGTACTTTGCCGCCTTGCACGCGGTTGCCAATCAGCCAGAGTGCGTTGCCAAAGCCGTGATCGGTGCCCTTGGTGCCGTTTTCCGCTGCGGTGCGGCCAAATTCGCTCATCACGATGACGAGATCGCCCGGCTGATCAAATTCGCTGCGCAATTGCGCCAGGCCGCGAGCGAGATTGCCCAGATTGTTGGCGAGCTGGCCGGTGGCATTGCCTTGGTTGGCATGCGTATCCCAGCCGCCGGCTGATAGGAAGCCTAGGCGCAGCTGGGGATCGTTGCGCATGAGAGTGGCGAGGTGCTGGGCATCGAGAGCCAGGCCAACCGGGTCTGCCGCGCCATTGCTGGCCGCTTGCATTTGGGCTTGCTGGGCGGTGCTGGTGGGTGGTGTGCCGTCTTTGTCGAGCATTCTTCGCTGCTGGGGATTGGCCATACCCACCATTTCTGCGTTCGCATTGGCTGTGCGCATATTGCGCTCGTTCATCAGCTCCTGCGAGGTTTGCATGCGGCTGCCTGCGCCTTGGCGGAAAGCTTCGCTCACTTTGTCGTTGCCGGCGTACAAATCCATCAAGGCGCTGCGCTGCTTCTCGTTGGCCAACACGCCGGTACGCGCTGCCGCATCGCCTCGCGGAATGAGCTTCACAGCCGCTTGGCCGGAGAGGATGGCGGGATTGGCCTCGCCTACGCCCAACGCCGATCCTGCACTGCTAGCTGATAGTTTGTTGAGCCAACCTACAGGCGAATTGCTTTTCTCTGGCAGACCAATTTCCATCAGGTATTGCGCATCGAAGTGTGAGCGATTCGGCGCTGGCAGGCCGGCGCTGGCAATCACGCCGAGTGCGCCCTCTTGCCAAAGTGGCAGCAATGGCGACAGCGCGGGATGCAAGGCAAAGCGGTCGTCGAGCTTGATGGCGGTCTCGCGCGAGCCATCGGGCGCAGCAACTGCGATGTTGGGGCGAATCGCGTAGTAATCGCGATCAGCGTAAGGCACGAGGGCAGAAAGCCCGTCGTATGCGCCGCGCAGGAAGACGACGACAAGGCGGCCTTGGGTGAGTGAGCCAGCAGGGGCTTTCTGGGCAAAGACTCTTGTGCCGATCAGGCTGCTTGCGCCAAGCGCGATCAAGCTGCGGCGTTGGATAGGGAAAGCGTTGTGCATCATCGTCTCCTTATTTGCTCATAAATTCAGGCGCGGCCAGCAACAAGCTGGTGCGCATGTTGACGGCAGTTTCCTTGGCTATCCGCTCACGGGTGTTGAAACTGTAGAACTGCTGCAAAAAGCTTGGCTCTTCGATGCGCGGGGCGAGGCCAAAAGCGTAATCAGCGCGGCGCGTGAGCGCCTCGGGCGCGAGCCAAGTGCTGGCATCTGTTTTGTAGCCATCCGGCGTTTGCCAGCCATTCAGGGGCTGGCCAGCTTGGGCGAGGAAGCCAGTGGCCTGGCGATAGTTTTGATTGCGGTTGGCCTCTTCTTTGACTGTACCTGCGGCTGTGAGGCTGGAACAGGCGTAATCCATCGGGGTTTTGAAGAGCGTGTTGCCGCTCTCCCAGAATTCACGGGACTCGATCAAGCTACGCATCACCGCATACATGTCGCCGCCGGTTTGCGTGAAGGTGCGAGCTAGCGCGTCTGTCAGCGCTTTGCTGGGCTTGTCCGCTACAAAAAATGAGGCGAGTCGCGCAGATATTCTCTGGGCTGTGGCCGGTTGTTGCGCCAAAAACTTGATGGCTGCGATGCCTTGCGCTTGACCACTTTCATTGAAGCTGCGGCCGAGTACAGTTTTGCTGCCCTCCTCGTGAGCGCGCGGGCGAAACACAAAGCCTTGGCCGCCCGCGATATCGACCGACCAACCCGTCAGTACGCGCGCCATCTCTCGCACATCGGCCTGGGTGTAGCCGCTGTTCACGCCCAAGGTGTGCAACTCCATCAACTCGCGTGCATAGTTTTCATTCAAGCCCCGCTGCGTGCTTTGTGCTTGATCCAGGTAGAACAGCATGGCGGGGTGTTGCGCAGTAGCCAGCAGTAAATCTTCAAATTTTCCGAGGGCATGCGGGCGGATCGCAGCGAGCAGATAGTTGCCCACATACGGGCGCACTGGGCCTTTGCCGATAAATACATTGAAATGGTTGAACCAAAACTCTGTCATACGGGCGAGCAGCGGATTTTCTAGATCAGGATTGCTGCACGAAGCCAAGCGCCAAGCGCCAGTGGCGAGCGCCATATCGCGTGAATAATTTTCTGAATCGCTGCCTAAGCCCATAGTGCCATCCGCCTGCATGGGCGAGCTGGGCTTTTGCAGGTTCGCCCGACCATCTTTTCGCGCTTCACGCTCTTCATGAAAGCGTGCGCTAACTTGCGCTTGATTCGCTGCCAAGAGCTGCAATGCTGGAGGTAGCTGGGCGGGCCGCTGGCTGGCCTGTCGCGCGGCATCCAGCTGGGCGATGCTCCAAGCTTTAGCGCCGGGCTGCGCGGCTTGCACCAAAGCTGGCGTTGGGCCATAGCCCAAGCGTGAAGTGGCCCGCCAAACTGCGGCAGGGCTGGTATCGGGCAAGGCCTGCGCCATGCTGGCGGCACTGATGGCCAGCAAGCAGGCGGCGAGTAGTGTGTTTTTCATGGCTGCGCTCCTGTGGGCTTTTCAACGCATCGCTGCACATAAGCGTTGGCAGGGTTTACACAGCTTTACGGAGCGCAGGAAAAGCCGGCCACAAAAAAGCCCGGCGAGCCGGGCTTTTAGGATCGTTCGAAGCAACCGATCAGTTCACCTTGACCAAGCGCCAATCGATCCGATTGTCTGCGCGGTGCACCACATCAATATTTTTCTTCATTGCCCAAGGAATGATTTGGTTGTGCAATGGGATGTGAGAGACGTCTTCATGCGAGAGGATCAGAGCTTTTTCGATCAAATCGTTGCGGTTTTTCAGATCGGTCTCTTTCTTCATCCGCTCGACCAGCGCATCCATTTGCGGATTGGAATAGCGACCCACGTTGTAGTTGCCATCGCCGCCAGCGCCTACAGTGCGCACCAAAGATTGCAGACTGTAGAGCGCATCAAATGTGGGCACGCCCCAGCCGAGCATGTAGATGCTGGCTTCATAGCGCTGAATCATGGGGAAATAAGTCACCAGAGGCAAAGTGCGCAGCTTGGCTTTCACACCAATTTTTGCCCACATGGCCGTCACACCTTGGCAAATTTCTTCGTCATTGATGTAGCGATTGTTGGGGCAAGCGAAATCGACTTCAAAACCATCGGGATAGCCAGCTTCGGTGAGCAATTTTTTAGCTGCATCGATGTTGAAGGGATAGCGCGCATCGGCTTTCTTCGTCCAGCCATTGACTTGCGGCGAGACGAGCGCGCCCGTGGGCTGGGAGAGGCCACGCATCGTGACGCGGTTAATCGCTGCTATATCAATCGCTTGATACAGAGCCTTGCGTACACGCACATCTTTGAGCGGGTTTTTGCCTTTGATATTTGAGCCTGGCAGTTCAGCGCGGAATTGATCCATGCCAAAGAAAACCGTGCGGTTTTCCGCGCCATCCATCACTTTGAGGCTAGGCGCTGCGCGCAGGCGCGGCAAATCTTGCGGGCTCGGATCGAGCGAGAAATCTACCTCGCCAGACAGCAGAGCCGCGCCACGCGTGGCTTCGGATTTGATCGGGGTATAGACGATTTCCGTCACATTCGTTGGCGCAACTTTGCCATCGGCCCAGCCCCACCAATTTGGGTTTTTCACTAGCACCATTTTTTGATCAGGCTGCCATTCCTTGACCATGTAGGCGCCCGAGCCCATCGCATTTCGGTGCGCAAAGCTCTCATCTTTGGTGCGGATGTCTTTCGGCTCGACGGATTTGTTTTTCTCCGCCCAAGCTTTGCTCATCACGCGCAGCTCGGTGAGCTGATTGATCAGCACGGGATTGGGGCCTTTGAGCATGATGTCTACCGTGCTTTCGTCCACTTTCACGGCTTTATCGATGCCTTGGGCATAAACGCTGAAGTTTGACGTTTTGGCCAGCGCGCGCATGATAGAAAAAACCACGTCATCCGCGGTGAGCGCTGAGCCATCGGAGAATTTCACGCCTTTGCGCAGTGTGAAGCGCATTTGCGATGGAGTGACCAGCTTCCATGCGGTGGCCAGAGCTGGCTCCGGCTTGAAGGTTTTGCTGTTGTAGTACACCAGTGATTCGTAAATCGCAGCATGCACGCCATTGCCCAGCGCGTTATTTTGCGAATGGATATCCAGCGTAGGAATATCGCTGGCACTGGTCCATTTGAAGGTTTTTGCAGCGGCTGTGCTGGCCACACCAGCCAGCACCATGCTGGCGGCGAGAAGGCTCAATTTAATCTTCATGATTTCACTCACTAAAGCCCTTGCGGGCATGAATACGATGGGAGAGACGATAAAGATCGTCAACAGGGGTGAGATCATGCAGCAAGAGCCGCGCCAACTGTGCGGGGATTTACCCCGACTTTTCTTGCATGATCGTCGCTACAGCGTCAGTCACCGCACATGCTGGGCCTTCAAGGCGCTTTGGCTGATGTATTCGCTTTGAAACTCACCGGGCCATACCAAGCAGTGGCTTTGCTTTGCGTGTTGTCGGTATCCGTCATCAGCGCGATACCTGTGAGCACGCCAGGCTCTTCGCCAAAAGCCTTGATGAAATCTGCGCGGATATCGCGCTCGTAATCCAGCCATTTTCCCAAATTGGCGGCGCCTGATTCAACGACGATTTTGCGAATGCGCTCCGTGCGCGGATTGAAAATCACATCGCCCACAGCGCGTGTATTGCACCACACATACATCAATGTGGCATACGGCAGCTCTTCGCCGGTCAGCGCCAGCGAAAGCTCAGAAAGCATTTTGTTTTTTGCGGAAAATTTACTGCGATCCCCATCAAAGCTCAGCACAATGCGCACCACGGAATCCTCCGTTTCACGCTCGGCCATATCGGCTGAGGGGATCAGCTGCGGCGATTGCCAAGAGAACTGCAAAACCCCTAAGGCACCAGGCTCCAAACGCATCTTCTGGCGAAACATGCTTACCGAGCTGTCGGCGACAGCATGCACTGCCGAGCGGCCTTCATGCCATGTTTTGATGAATTGCGTCTTGCGCTTACCTGGTAGATACATCGGTTGCCAGATAGCTGGTGGTAAGGCTGATGCATCAACCTTGTCTTGCATCGCTACGCTTTGCTGATTCCGTGCCTCATGTGTAGCGCAAGCGCTCACAACGAGCAAGCAGCAGACAAGCAAGCAAGCACGTCGTAAACTTGAAATTCTAAACATAGCTGAATCATTTTCCTCAAACGTAAAAAAACCACTCAGATTGCTCTGAGTGGTTTTGATAGGCCTAAAGTGCTACGGATACTGGATCCGTATCAAATTAGAACGTGTGCATCAAACGAATACGGAACTGAGAAGCTTCTTTAGCTGCACCGAAGGCATCGGTAGGCAAAGCTGTAGCAGTTACGTAACCCGAGTTCTGACCACCGCTGACAGCGCCGATACCTGACTGCTTACCAGCAGAGACGTTCAGGTTGGTGCGTTTGCTGAAGTCATACTTAGCAACCAACTCGTACATCTTGTTTTCGCCGCGCTTGGCATAGTTAGCACCAACAGTCACTGGGCCAAACGGTGCAGAAACGCCGAGGCCGAATGCCATTTTGCTGGCTGCCAAGTCAGCACGGTAGGTGCGGTATGCTGCGGAAGCAGCAGGGGCCACTGCAGCAGCAGGCTTGCTCTTGGTGGCGCTGTCGATACCAAAACCGAGCTTAGCAACACCGAGATCATAGGTGGTAACCAATTCGAAGTTGGTTTTCTTGTCCGTTGCGCCGTATTTCAAGGCTGGGTACAACGTGTCATCGTTTTTGCCAGATTTGAAAGAAACAGCAGCCATCAATGGGCCATTGGCGTAAGCTGCGCCGAGAACCCAAGTCTTACGAGCAGAATTCACGGTACCGGAGCCGTCGGTGCTGAAGCCGCCGAGGAACGTACCGGCTGGCACGCCTGCGCAAGCAGAGGCGTTAGTGGCTGGTGCGCACGCAATGCCTTCAGTAGTTGCAGAGAATGGGTTTGCACCAGACTCAATATAAGAAGCATTGAATGTGAAGCCACTGAAGTTAGGCGATGTGTAACCGACACCGTCAATTGCGCCACGAGCCAAAATGCCAGTTGAATCATAAATGCCGTCTGGCAAGGAAGCTGGAGCAACCAGTGCCTGTGTCATCAGATCGCTCGAACGGGTGTGCGAGAAACCAAATGTACCCATGCTGGCAGAAGCCAAGCCGAGGCTGGTGTTGCCGCGCAGGACGCCAGAACGGAAGTTATCGCCAGTGGTTTGCAGTGTGGTAGCGAGACGAGCAGTCAAACCGCCGCCGAGGTCTTCCACAACACCAATGTTCAAATCTGCATCAGTAAATGCAAAACCCTTGGTTTTGTTAGGAGCTGATTGGTAGCCAGCGCCGAATGCGCCGCCGATTGTCACGCTAGATTGAGCGAAAGCAGAAACTGCAGCCAAGGCTGCGATTGCAACGAGAGTCTTTTTCATTGAGAAATCTCCAAGGTTAAACATAGGGCTCCGGATCGTGGCTCTTTGATGAACCGCCGGAGTCCCGGGCCAACCTCCGTTTCGGGAAGTTGTGTCTATTGGACACGATTGGTGGCTTGGGAGCAAAGAAAGCTGGCAATATTTGTCTCTGAAGCGCCCTTCTCGTTGCGCACAGGCAACAACTTGTGGCTGATTTGCGACTGTCGCTCTGAATTTAGTACTTTGGTATTACTTTTTCTTTCCCAATGTCAACTTTGTGCCAAAGCAAGGTTCGGCTTGACTTTCTTCGATGGGCCTCTTCAGCACGCTCGCTCGCTGAAGTGCGACAATTGAGTTTTAGGGGTTGTTAACGTGCAAGATGCCTTGATACAAGCTGCTGATCGCGCTTTGCGCACCTTGCTTGCGCAGCCTGCTTCTGCTCGCCAACCGCCTATGCCAGCTGAGACTTTCGACACACAAGGCGAGCCTGACGCGATGGATGCGCAAGAGCGATCTCATGCCGGCGCGCTGATGCGAATCAATCATGTGGGCGAGGTGTGTGCTCAAGCGCTTTATGCCGGGCAAGCTTTTGCTACTAAAAACGAAGCACTCCGCGCACAATTTATCAAGGCCGGCGAGGAAGAAGGAGATCATTTGGCTTGGACGGCTGAGCGCCTTGCTGCACTTGGCGCTCGCCCATCTGTGCTCAACCCGCTTTGGTATGCCGGCTCGTTTGGATTAGGTGTGCTGGCCTCCCGCTTGGGAGACCGCGCCAGCCTAGGCTTTATGGTGGAGACGGAGCGGCAGGTGGAAGCGCATTTGGATTCACATCTCGCCGCGCCTGAAGACGGCGGCCTGCCCGCATCTGATCATGCCTCTCGCGCCGTGGTGGCAAAGATGCTGCAAGAGGAAGCGGCGCATGCCAAAGAAGCGGAAAGCGCTGGCGCGGCGGAGCTGCCCGAGCCGGTGAAGCAGGCCATGGCCGCGATGGCGCGCGTGATGACGCGAACCGCTTACTACCTTTAATCGCTCTTTTTTTGATAGCTGCTCGCGCAGTATATTCGCCGGCTATTGGCCATTTTTGCCTAAAAAAAGACTAGGGGGCAGCCTGATCCATCTGTTTGAGGCGCTCGCTCTTCCAATACACATCGTCGCCGCCATCCATTCGGTTGAGTACGCGAGCGAGCACGAAGAGCAGATCGCTCAAGCGGTTCAAATACAAACGCGGCGCATCATTGATTTTTTCTTGCGCATGCAGCGCCACCACGGAACGCTCCGCGCGGCGCGCCACGGTGCGGCAGACATGCGCAAGCGAGGCGGCGCGGCTGCCTGCAGGAAGGATGAATTCCAAAAGGCGAGGCAGCTGCGCGTTATACGTCTCTAGCGCCTGATCGAGCTGGAGCAAAGCTTCTTTTTTCAGTAGCTCATAGCCAGGCATGGCCAGCTCGCCGCCGAGATTGAAAAGCTGATGCTGCACATCAATCAGCAGTTCGCGCACATCTTGCGGCATCGGCTCGCAAAGCAATACGCCGAGATTGGAATTGAGCTCATCCACATCGCCCACGGCGGAGATGCGCTCGCTGGCTTTGGAAATGCGCGAGTTATCGGCCAGGCCGGTGGTGCCATCGTCTCCGGTGCGCGTGGCGATTTGAGTGAGTCGGTTGCCCATGATGTGCTTTAAATGCTAAAAACGTATTGTCGCAGCATTAAAAAAGCGCACCTAAACCCACATAGGCCGGCATGGATACTGCGCAACCAGCTCCTGATTTGATAGCTTAAACGGGATACACCTTCACTGGACGCGTCGCCACCGGGAAGCCTGCTGCGCCCAAGGTATCTGCAATCGCTTTGTTGGTATCGAAATAGACTTGCCAGTAGTGATCGGTGTGGCAATAGGGGCGCACGGCCAGCTTGGGGCCGAATTCGTTGAACTCGATGATCTCCACGTCCACGCCTTGTTCGGCCTTGGTGTTGGCTACCTTCGCCACGGCTTCTTTCAGCAAAGCCACCGCCTTGTGCATATCTGCGCTGCCGGCCAATTGGGCCGCCAAATCAACACGACGGAATGGGTTGTGGGTGAAGTTCTTGATGTCTCCGCCCATCACTTTGCCATTACCCACGATGGTGCGCACGTTGTCCGGTGTGTTCAGCGTCGTGCCAAACAGGCCAATCTCCACCGCTGTGCCTTCGACGCCGCCAACAGTCACGTAATCGCCCACCTTGTAAGGGCGCAGGATCAACAGAAAAATGCCGGCAGCGAAGTTGCCGAGCAAACCGCTCCACGCCGCACCAATCGCCACACCCGCACCAGCCACCAAAGCCGCGAAGCTGGTTGTCTCTACGCCGAAATAGCCCAAAATCGCGACGACCAAGACGATGTTCAGCGCCACGCTGATGAAACTGACCAGATAAGTTTGGACGGTGATATCAAGCTTTTGCCGCGTCATGGCCGCGCCGATCATGCGGCAAGCCAGGCCAATCAGCCAACGGCCAATGATGAAAACGGCGATTGCTCCCAACACCTTGAGGCCAAAGGCCAAAAGGATGGGCTGAGCTTGATCAAGCCATGAGGTCACTTTGCTACTGTCCATGAAGTTTTCTCCTTTTTGAATGATGCACCAGCATAGTCCGACATCCATACTAACGTCAATTCAACGACAGGAACAAGTCCGTAGAATGAGACTTGTTGCAGGCTCACGAGGCTATGCGGCGACATTTTTAGGAGACACATATGAACGCACCGCTTCCCACTCATCTGTTGCCGCAAATCCGCCAACGCGAGATTCCTGCTGAATTCCTTGAAGCCTTGAAGGCCCGATTTGGCGCGAATTGCTCCACAGCGCAGGTGATTCGTGAGCAGCATGGGCGTGACGAGAGTGCGTTTACCACCGTGCCGCCGCCGGCTGCGGTTGTGTTCGCCGAGAACACGCAGGATGTGAGCGATGCGATTAAGCTCTGCGCGCAATACAAAGTGCCCGTGATTCCCTTTGGCGTGGGCTCATCTCTGGAAGGGCATTTGCTCGCTGTTGAAGGTGGTATCAGCATTGATGTGAGCCGGATGAACAAGATTCTTTCGGTGAATGCGGAAGACTTGACGGTGACGGTGCAAGCGGGCGTGTGCCGCATTGCGCTCAACAACGAGATCAAATCGACGGGCCTGTTTTTCCCCATTGACCCCGGTGCAGACGCCACGATTGGTGGCATGAGCGCCACGCGCGCCAGCGGCACGAACGCTGTGCGCTACGGCACGATGCGCGAGAATGTGTTGGCGCTGGAAGTCGTTACCGCGCAAGGCGAGATCATCCGCACCGGCACGCGTGCGAAAAAATCTTCTGCGGGCTACGATCTCACGCGCCTCATGGTGGGCTCCGAAGGCACGCTGGGCATCATGACGGAAATCACTCTGCGCTTGTATCCGATCCCCGAAACGATCCAAGCGGCCCTTTGTTCGTTCTCCAGCATCCGCGATGCTGTAGCCACCGTGATTCAAATGATCCAGCTCGGTGTGCCGATTGCGCGTGTTGAGCTGATTGATGGCAACACCGTTCGCATGGTCAACGCTCACAGCAAAACCACGCTAGGCGAGCAGCCCACGCTGATGATGGAGTTTCATGGCTCACCTAACGGCGTGGCCGAGCAGATTGAAACCGTGCAGAGCTTAGCTCTTGACAATGGCGGGCAAGCCTTTGAATGGGCCAGCACGCCCGAGGCACGCAGCAAGCTCTGGACAGCGCGGCACAACGCCTACTTCGCTGCCATCCAAAGCAGGCCCGGCTGCCGCGCGATCTCTACCGACACTTGCGTGCCGATCTCTCGCTTGGCCGATGCATTGCTCGATTCGGTGGACGAGGCCGATGCCAGCGGCATTCCGTATTTCTTGGTCGGCCATGTGGGTGATGGCAATTTCCACTTCGGTTATTTGATCGATCCGAACAACCCGGCAGAATTTGCCAAAGCCGAGCAGCTCAACCACAGCTTGGTACACCGCACCCTCGCGCTGGGCGGCACATGCTCAGGCGAGCATGGCATTGGCTTGCACAAGCAGGATTTTTTGATCAGCGAAGCAGGAGATGGCGCCGTGGCCTTTATGCGCACGATCAAGCATGCACTCGATCCGCTCAACATCATGAATCCGGGAAAGATATTTAGCTGGGCGTAATATGAAACCATCCTTCAAAGACATTGTCGATCTCAAACGCAGGCACGCCAGCGCTCTTCCTTTGTTCGCGTTGGGTAGCCCATTTTTGGGCAGTGCAGCACAAGCTCAAAACAATGCCTCAGCTGGCGTCGTAGAGCGACTGGTCGGCTCTGTGTCTGCTGGCTCAGATGCTGGCTCCATGCGATCCTTGAGGCAAGGAGGCAGCATTGCAGAGGGAGAATTGGTGCAAACCGGGGACTCCTCTGATGTGGTGTTCAAAATGTCAGATGGCGCCGTGATTGCCTTACGCCCGCGTTCGGCCATGCGATTGCAAAACTATCAATTCACCAGCCAGCAGCCTACTCAAAATCAGGTGTGGCTTCAACTGCTGCAAGGTGGCCTTCGTACGATCACCGGGCTGATCGGCAAAACCACGCCTAGCCAAGTCAGATTCACAACGTCTACAGCCACGATTGGCATTCGAGGCACGGATTTTGAAATTGAGCAAGTTGAAGCCGGCAATGCACAAGCCAGCGAAGGGACTTATCTCAAGGTGCGGGAAGGCGAAACCACCCTGACAAATTCTCAGGGCTCAAGCATCCCTGTTTTGGCCAATCAAACGGCGTTTTCCCCACAAAATTTGCTCGCAACTGCCAATGCCTTTGGCCTGCTGAACAATGTCCCCCCCGTTTTCAGAGTCGGAAGTTTTGACAATTTGCTGACCAATCTTCAAAACGAAGGCGTGCAACGCCTGCAGCAAGAAATCAATCGTAGATTACCTGGGCAGCTTCAAAACGTTGTCCCGAATTTACGCAATATTTTTGGCAGGTAGCGCTGCGCTGATTTAAGAGCCGCCTCTCAGCCGATCGATCAAGCCATTGAGCTCTTCTAGCGAGCCGAACTGAATCGCCAACTCGCCTTGATCGTCTAGTTTCCCGTGACGTTTCACGCGCTTTTTCACGCGCACTTCCACCTGTGCGGTGAGCAGGTCAGACAGCTCCTCTTCTACCCGTTTGATATCGCGAGATTTCTCTTTGCCGGGCTTTTGCGGCGTGAGGTTGAATTCGGCGGACAGCTTTTTAACCAAACTTTCGGCCTCGCGCACCGACATTTTCTTGGCGCTGATTTGGCTGGCGGCAGTGATTTGGGTGGCGCGATCCAGCGCGAGCAGGGCGCGGGCGTGACCCATGTCGAGATCGCCGGCCATGAGCATGGTTTGCACCGGGTCGGCAAGATTCAAGAGGCGCAGCAGGTTGGACGCGGCGCTGCGGCTGCGGCCAACGGCTTGGGCGGCGGCTTCGTGAGTGTGCCCAAACTCTTTAATCAGGCGTTGCAGGCCTTGGGCTTCTTCGAGCGGGTTGAGATCTTCGCGCTGAATATTCTCAATCAATGCCATGGCGGCGGCGGCTTCATTGGGCACATCGCGCACCAGCACAGGCACAGCATCGAGCCCTGCCAAGCGAGCCGCGCGGCTTCTGCGCTCGCCGGCGATGATTTCGTATTTGCCGGCGTTTTTGCCATCGGCCAAGCGGCGCACCAAGATCGGCTGCATGATGCCTTGGGCTTTGATGCTTTCGGCCAGTTCGTACAACGCGCCTTCGTCCATCCGGGTGCGCGGCTGGTATTGGCCGGGCACGAGATCGTCAAGCCTCAGACTTGCAGGCTGGCCAGGGTTAGCAGGGTTGCCTGTTGGCGCGTCTTGGACTTTGGGGCCGAGCAAGGCTTCCAGGCCCATGCCGAGGCCTTTTGGTTTTTTGGTGACCATGGGGGAGTTTCTTTTCGCGAAGCTGTGATTGTAGGTTCGCTTGTCTTTAGCTGGCCAATCGAGCCAGCAACTCGCGACCTTGTGACCAATCGCCTATGCCACTGTCAGCGTTGATGTGGCCTTTGTCGCCCAATTCAAGCAATTCGCTGCCCCAAGCGGCGGCCATGTCTTTGCCCGGCTGGAGATCACAAAACGGATCATTGCTGGAGATGACGCAGATGCTGGGGAAGGACAGCTTGTGCAACACAGGCGGCCGCCAGCTTTTGAGCTCCGGTGGAAAGGCTTCGCGAATGCCATCGGGTGGTGCGACGAGCAATGCACCTTTGATGCGATGCGTTTGTTTGGACAACGCGGCCCATGCGGCGACGAGATGGCAGCCTAGGCTGTGGGCGATGAAAATGATGTCTCTTTCTTCTGTTTTTAAAGCTTTTTGGGCAAGTGGCCGGCATGTTTCCTGCGCGGAATGCTCATTAATTGATAGCACATGATCTTCCAAATGCGTGATCCAATCGCCACGCAACGGGCGCATCCAATCGTGTTGCATCACGCGCTGAGCAGGCAGCTGAGCTTCCCAGAGGCTTTGCCAATGCGCGGGGCCGGAGTTTTGCCAGCCGGGGAGGATGAGGTAGTGCATGTTGGCTGGTATTTTGCCTTGGTTGGGTGCTCAGTTGCTGTTTTCGGCACAGGCGCTTTGGGCATCCCGCTGCGCAAATGTCCTCCGCCGGCTGCGCCGTCTCCCCCTTTATTTTGCTCCGCGAGACGCCCAAATCACCTGTGCCGAAAACAGCATCGCTCAGCCGGCCAAAGACAACTATGCGCGCCAACATGCTTGGCGGTTGTGACACGATGGGCGTGCGAAGATGTTCGCAGTAGCCAACAGGCCGCGAGCTCGGGGCGCTGTGGTTGGGGTATCTCACGCAGCGACATAAAGGGGGAGCGCCAGCCGAAGGCCAGCGCGGAGGACAGTCGCGAAGTGAGATACCCCAAGCGCAGTGCCTCGCGCTCGGAGCCGCTCTCAGCCGACCGATGCCATCAAGCCGCCAAACGCTTTTCCAACGCAGCTTTGGCAGATGTCAGCTCTGCCGGCAAGTGATAAGCCAATTGCGTGAACAATTCTTCGTGTAGCTTGAGCTCGGCGACCCAGGCGGCTTTGTCCATGCTGGTGACATTGGTGAATTGCTCTTTGCTGAAGTTCAGGCCTGTCCAGTTGAGTTCTTCGTAGTTGGGGCTGATGCCGAAGGCGTGTTCTGTGCCCTTGGCCGTTCCTTCCAAGCGATCAATCATCCACTTCAAGACGCGCATGTTCTCGCCGTAGCCTGGCCAGATGAATTTGCCGTCTTCGCCTTTGCGGAACCAGTTGGTGGTGAAGATCTTGGGTTGCTTGGCTCCCGCTGCGGTGAGCTTGTTACCCAAATTCAGCCAATGCGCAAAATAGTCGCTCATGTTGTAGCCCATGAAGGGCAGCATGGCGAATGGGTCGCGGCGCACGACGCCTTGTTGGCCGAAGGCGGCGGCTGTGGTCTCAGAGCCCATGGTGGCGGCCATATAGACGCCTTCTGTCCAGTTGCGCGCTTCTGTGACGAGTGGCACGGTGGTGGAGCGGCGGCCGCCGAAGAGGAAAGCATCGATTTTCACGCCGGCTGCGTCGTCCCAGGCTGAATCAAGCGCTGGGTTGTTCGTTGCTGCCACGGTGAAGCGGGCGTTGGGGTGTGCGGCCTTTGCGCCGGTTTCCTTGGCGATTTGCGGTGTCCACTCTTTGCCTTGCCAGTCGATAGCGTGGGCTGGGGCTTCGCTCATGCCTTCCCACCAGACATCGCCGTCATCGGTCAGCGCGACGTTGGTGTAGATCACGTCTTTGTCTAGGCTGGCCATGCAGTTGGGGTTGGTGAGTGTGTTCGTGCCGGGAGCCACGCCGAAGTAGCCGGCCTCTGGGTTGATGGCGCGAAGTGTGCCGTCGGCTTGCGGTTTGATCCAAGCGATATCGTCGCCAATGGTGGTGACTTTCCAGCCGTCGAAGCCTGCGGGGGGAATCAGCATGGCGAAGTTGGTCTTGCCGCAAGCGGAGGGGAATGCTGCAGCGACGTGGTATTTCTTGCCTTGAGGATTGGTCACGCCCAAGATCAGCATGTGCTCAGCGAGCCAGCCTTGATCTCTGCCCATGGTGGACGCGATACGCAGCGCAAAGCATTTTTTGCCGAGCAGAGCATTGCCGCCGTAGCCTGAGCCATAGCTCCAGATTTCGCGCGTCTCTGGGTAGTGGACGATGTATTTGGTCTTGTTGCAAGGCCAGCTCACGTCTAGTTGACCTGCGGCCAAAGGTGCGCCGACGGTGTGTACACAGGGCACGAAATCACCGTTCACACCAATCACGTCATACACGGCTTTGCCCATGCGCGTCATGATGCGCATATTGACTGCTACGTAGGGGCTATCGGAGAGTTCGATGCCGATGTGCGCGATGTTGGAGCCGAGCGGGCCCATCGAGAAGGGCACGACATACATCGTGCGGCCACGCATGCAGCCATCGAATAGCGGATTCAAAGTCGCGCGCATCTCGGCGGGCGCTGCCCAGTTGTTCGTGGGGCCAGCATCTTCTTTTTTCTCAGAGCAGATGTAAGTGCGGTCTTCCACGCGGGCGACGTCGGACGGATCGCTCCAAGCGAGGAAGGAGCCGGGGCGCTTGGCGGGGTTGAGTTTTTTGAACGTGCCTGCATCGATAAGCTGCTGGCAAAGCAAGTCATACTCTTCCTTGCTGCCATCACACCAATGGATGGCAGCGGGCTTGCACAGGGCAGCCATATCGGCCACCCAAGCGATCAGCTTGGCATTCTTCACGTAGCTGGGTGTCCCTAGTTCGAGACCCTGCATCACGGGTGCGTTCATACAATAGCTCCAAAGTTAAAAATCAAATTTCGACATGGCTCGGGCACTTCGCCGCAAAAGCATGTGTCAGAGTGATGACGAAATCAATTTTCAACACCCTGAATTTTAAAACTCCACCCTTGAGTTACCTGACGGTTACATCGAAAACTATGCAATCCAAGCATGACTTAATGCCGAAAAAACGCGATTTTCTGCGCTTGGCCGCTAAGAGCGGGATGGTTTTCGCCCCGTTATCCAGCCTTTGGGCGCAAACCACTCCGATTCGCGTGGCAGCGGCCAGCGATCTGAAATTCGCCTTGGCCGAGCTCGCCGCACGCTTTGAAAAAGATACGGGCGCAAAACTCTCTATAACCTACGGGTCATCGGGCAATCTGGCGCGCCAGCTGGAGCAAGGGCTGCCGATGGATTTGTTTCTCTCAGCCGATGAAGCACTGATCTTCCGCTTGGCCAAAAACGGCTGGGCACGAGATGAAGGCGTGATCTATGGGCGCGGGCAGCTGGTGTGGATGGTGCCCAAGGCTTCTGAGGCCAAGCTGGATGAAGATTTGAAAGGCTTGCTCGCCTCTTTGGGCAGCAATGGAAAGCTCTCTATTGCCAACCCAGAACACGCTCCCTATGGCCGCGCGGCGCAATCTGCCCTGCAAACTCTTGGCATGTGGCAAACCGTGCAATCCCGCTTGGTGCTCGGCGAGAGCGTGACGCAGGCCGCGCAATTCGTGAGTACTGGCGCTGCGCCTTCTGGGTTGGTGGCTTTGTCTTTGGCTCTCGCGCCCGAGCTGGCCGCTATGACGCGCTATGTGACCGTGCAAAGCAAGCACTATCCACCCATCATCCAGCGCATGGCTTTGGCGCGCTCTGCCCCGGTCAGCGCGCAGCAGTTCTACGTGTATTTGCAAACTCCAGCCTCCAAAGCGACGCTGCGCGCGCACGGCTTAGGTGTTTAGCTCAAAAAGATCGCTCCGTTTTTAATAGCTGCTCCCGCAGTGTTTATGCCGGCGAACAGCCGATTTATGATCAAATATCGGCATGACAGCCTCTTCGCATTCAACAAAAGCCAATCTCTTGGCACTGGCCGCCATCGCGCTCTGGGCTCTGCTCGCTTGGCTGGGTATCTCGCTCTCGCATGTGCCGCCGTTTCTGCTCACTGGCATTGCGCTCGTAGTGGGTAGCTTGATTGCTTTGCCATTGTCTTGGCAAGGTGGCCGCTTGAATCTCAGCAGCTGGAAAATGCCTTGGAGCAGCCTGGCGCTGGGAGTGTATGGCCTGTTTGGCTTTCATTTCTTGCTCTTCATCGCGTTGCGCCATGCACCTCCCGTGCAAGCGAATTTGGTGAATTACCTCTGGCCGCTGGGCATTGTGGTGATGGCGCCGCTGTTTTTGCCGGGAGTGAAGCTCACATCTGTGCATCTGCTTGCAGCTTGTATGGGCTTTGCGGGTGCATGCATCGCCATTCTGGGCGGGCGGCAAGCCGATGCCACAGCAGGATTCGCTTGGGGCTACATCCCCGCCGCTGGCAGCGCCTTCATTTGGGCGAGCTATTCGCTCATGACCAAACGCTTGGCGCTGCAGGGCAAAGGCTTTGCCACTGCGGCGATCGGCTTATTCGGCTTGGTCAGCGGCCTGCTCTCACTGCTCTGCCACGCCCTGCTTGAGCCGCGCGTGGCGCTGAGTGGCCAAGATTTGCTGCTGCTGGCAGCGATGGGCTTAGGGCCGCTGGGCGCGGCATTCTATTTATGGGATGCCGCTCTCAAGCGAGGCGATGCCCGGCAGATTGGCATTTTGAGCTACATCACGCCGCTGGCCTCCACAGCGCTGCTGCTGATCGTCACAGGCCAGCCCCTGAGCTGGAGCATTGGCTTGGCTGCAGCCATGATCGTGGGCGCAGCTGTGCTGGGTACACGATCA